>DAOTWI010000060.1:0-9378 GCA_034436075.1 Roseiflexus sp. | reverse complement strand
GTGCGTGCCTGCACGTCCGCCGCGCCCAGCGCCTGCGCCAGCGCCGTGCATCAGCAGCGCCAGGACGTATCTGAAGCCCGCGAAATCACTATCACGGAACATCCTGCGACTTTTGTCCGTCAGCCTTCAATTTGCACTTCACCCTGATCTGTCGCTTCATCAGACTCGGTCGCTATATCGGCAGGCGCCATCACAACGATTTCGTCAAACGCCCGGAAATCATCGCCGTTGAAGGTGAGCAAGCGGGTAATCCCGCCAGCAAGCATCACTGCTACCAGCCGGGCATCGTAAACGCGTTTGCCGGTTATCTGGTGATCGGTGACGAGTTGACGCCAGTGCGTAAAGATTGCGGGGGTCTCGTCAAGCAGCGGAAACAGCGTGAGGAGTCGATCGATTTCCTGGCGCACCATTGTGGCTGGCCAGCCGAGACCATTGGCTGTGTCTGGACGACTTGCAACAGACCAGAACTCAATCAGGTTTTGCGCCGTCAGATACACAGCATCGCCACGCGCCAGCAACAACGCAATGGCGTTGACGGCAAGCGTGTGATGAGGCGATTCGCGCTGCACGGCGCGCAGCCATATATTGGTATCGCAAAGATAGGCTGCCATCAGTCGTACATCTGGTCACGACGGAGCGCTTCATCAGGAATAGGCGGTGCATTCGGGCGCTCAAGCGCAGCCCATTGTCGCACTGCTTCAGCCCGCTCCAGCGGCGTCGCAGTTTGCCAGAACGGAAGCCTTGTGACCGGGCGCAGCACAATCGTTTCACCCAGCATCTCAAGGACAAAACGGGTGTACGGTTGGACTGACGCCAGCACGTCGCGCGGCAACTGAATGGCGCCTCGCTCATCAAGTTCAACAATCTCGCTCATTGCTCTGCTCCTTCGACGACCGGGTTCGATTGCTCCATGAAGTGCGAGTGCGTCAACAAAGACGTCGTTGATCCGCGTTCGCCAGGGGATTGGCTGCAACGGTTACCGCCTGAGCGCCAGCAGTTCCAGTCCAAAGATCGCAACGCGCGTTTCGAGCGCCAGGGCTAGCCTCTCACCCCTCCTCATTCCCTGGCCGTAAATTATATCCTTACTACGGGCGCGCTGTCGACGCTGGTCTCCACAAAGAGTCGTTTTGACACGCCCAATCTGGTATAAACTCTATCAACCAGGCTCTCATTCGGAAAGAACATAACTGTGTGAGGCGACTAGAGCGCACTGTTTGTGGACAGTTGCCTCGATGCAGTCTGCACGGAGGTCGCCTATGCTGCCCATTCGAGGAGGAGATGGAGCGGCGCCGGCATCGCCGCTCCTGGTCAGTCGGTATCGTGTGGTTGCATCCACATCGGACGGCGAGCGCAGCGTCGAGCAGCGCAGCATCGCCGCGGCGCGCGCGCTGCTTCAGCAGTGGACGGCGCAGGGTATCGCCGCCCGCCTCGAGGTCATCTGCGTCTCGCCGCGCTCGTTCGCTGGTGAACCAGGGATCGTCGCGCATCATCTGCGCCGGGAGGGGTTGTGGGTGTATGCGTTGCCGGAGGACCTGGCGACCTGCCTGCTGCACGCCGAACGACCGAATCAGGATTGGAATCTGCTGCTTGAACGCCTGACCGCGTGGGATCCGGCGCACTCTGACCACATCGCGCGCTTATGCGATATTGACCCTGATCTCCAGAGCGCGCTCGAGTCCCGTCCCATCCCGTTCGTTGCGTCGATTGATGAAGCGGATGCGGTGTTCCGCGCCATCCCGCTGCTGGGGGTGATTTCCCGCGTGCCATTGCACATCGCAGCAACGTGGCCCGAACCCCGCGACCAGCACGGCTGATTCGCCACGCTCGGATTGATCGTCACCAATCCCGATTGTGCCGATCTGTCCCACCATTGGGAGCGTCCGGCCGAGGCGCCGGTCTGCCTCGCTCTGGGTGCAGGCATGAATTGTCAGGCGGCAAGCCCCCCCCTGCCCCCCGCAAGCGGGGGGGGCAGGGGGGACGGGCATCCACCTGCGTGGACGCTGCTGTTCCCGTCCGCGCAGGCGGACGGTCGGCCGCAGGCCCGCCAGGAGCGATTTCAATCGCTGGCAGTCGGAGCGTCGTTTCCTGACAATTCATGCCCGGACCCCCTCGCCCTCGTCCTGATCGTTCAGCAGATCGAGCAATTGTCGGACGGCGCAACGTCAATTCTCATCCTCACCGCCGCGCCGCATAGAACGCCGCGCCTCCGTCGTTGACGACGAACATCGTATCAGTCGAAGGGCGAGACAGCAGGAAGCCGCGCTGAAAGCGCCGATAGCCGCCGGTTTCGCCCCGCTCTGGTTCGATGGCCCACCCCAGCCTGGCGCGCACATCGGCATTGCGCCCCCACACATAGCCGAAGCCGCGTTCGGGCGCGTACAATCCAGCAGGCGGCGGTTCGGCGATACCGGCGGGGATTCCTTCACTCCACTCATCGGCGAAACGCTGCCAGGTCCAGCGCTGCGGATCGGCGGGATCGGGAACGAAAACGAAAATCTCTCCTGAACCAATGAAGTCACCAGCGAACTGGCGCACCCAGAGCATCATGCCGCGCTCGAAACGCTGAACTGCGAGCGGTGCGGGGCGCAACCCGAGTTGCGTGACACCAACGAGTTCGCGCGACGGCGCCAGCGGGCAGCCGAGGAACGCACGATAGGCGTAAGCGGTTGGTTCGTACCGCATCTCGAGCGGCACACAACCGTCGATTGCCATCACGTCCGTCCCCAGGCGGCCCAGGAGCACCTCATAGGGCGTACCAGCGAGTTCGGCATGATACTCCATCCGCCGGCGCTCGAAGTACTGCACCGGGTAGACGCGCCCTTCGATCTCCTCCTCAATGCGTTCCGTAATCGGGTAGCCGAACCGCTCCAGACCGCCGCGTGCGCGCCAGTAGCTCAGAAATGGTTCGCATACCTGATGACCGGTGATGGCGAAGTAGGCGCATCCTGGCGCTGCTTGCGCAACGGTCGGAAATGTCTGCCAGGGACGCCCCTTCAGTTCCAGATGGCGCGCCCCCAGGCGTCCGGCAGTTACGCGCCCGTCCGCCTGGATCTCAAGACGATCGCGCTCGAACCACTGCACCGTCAGCATGCGATCTTCGACCATTTCGGTTCGCTGAGCGCTGATCGGCAAGCCGAATGTGCTCAACCCGCCATTCTGCGTCCAGTAGACCAGGATCGGTCCAGAAACGCAGTAGCCGGTTTCGCGGAAGCATTGCTCGCGGCTGGCGGCCGCTACACGCTGCGGGATCAGGACGGCGCTCACGACGAGGAAGAGGATGAGTGCCAGACGGTTCATTCATTTTCTCCACACGATGCAGGCGGATAGTCAGCAGGGATGCATCGCCCGCACACCTCAACAGCGGTATGGTACGAATGCTTGCGCATTGGCATCAGTTCCTGGTTCTCAGTTCTCGGTTCTCAGTTCTCGGTTCTCCCGCCCCCTGCAGATCCACCTCCGCCAGCGGCGTGTAGCGCGGTCCTTCGGGGCGCAGATCGCTGCGAAACAGCACCACCCGCTGGAGATCCCACACCTGGTTGGCAGGAAGTTTCAGGGAACGCAGCGCAGCGCCAAGGCGCTGCTGCTGTTCCGACGATGCTTCGCGACGCACTCGCCCCAGGGTCAGGTGTGGTCGAAAGGGCCGGGGGTCGGGGTGAAAGCCGAGGGAGGGCAGGCGACACGCCAGCGCATCGTACCACGAGCGCAGGTGCGTCTCACCTTCCGCCAGCCCAACCCAGATGACCTGTGGGCGCTGCAGGTTGGGAAAAGCGCCGGGGGCGCCGAGTTGTATGCGCACCGCCTGTCGCCCGGCAAACGACAGCATCAGCGCCATCTTCAGATGCGCAACCTGATCGCCTGGCACATCCCCCAGAAACCAGAGCGTCAGGTGCATCGCTTCTGGTTCGACCCAGCGCACCGGCGGTTGATCGCGCTTGAGCCGCTGTTGCAGAACTGCCAGTTCCTCGCGGAGGGCATCTGGCAGTTCCACAGCGATGAACAGACGGTGAGTTGCGGTATTCATGGTGTTACACCACGGAGATATGGAACGTACAGACGTTGCAGTGCAACGTCTGTACCCGATGGTGCAGTGCAACGTCTGTACCCGATGGTGCACTGCAACGTCTGTACCCGATGGTGCACTGCAACGTCTGTACCCCAGCAGATGCCCCTTCTCCTCACGCCCCCCTCGCCTCTCCCCTCTTGCCTCTTGCCCCTCGCCTACCGCGGCGTCATGTTGTCGCGGCTGAGAAACATCTGGCTGTCGAACAGTTCCTCGCCATCACGCGGACGGGCGCGCACGTATGAGCCGTCAGGCAGCAGAAGACGCGCACGCGACGTATCACGCAGGTACACATCGAGCAGATGCCGAATCTCCTCCTTCAAGGCTGGCGTCTCGATGGGGAAGAGCGTCTCGACGCGGCGATCAAGATTGCGTTCCATCAGATCGGCGCTGCCAAGATAGATATCCGGGTTGCCGTTGTTCCCAAAATAGTAGATGCGACTATGCTCCAGAAAGCGTCCAACGATGCTGCGCACGGTAATGCGCTCGCTCAAGCCAGGGACGCCGGGACGCAGGCAACAGATGCCGCGTGCAATCAACTCGATTGTTACGCCTTCCTGGGATGCACGGTAGAGCAGGTTGATCATTTTTTTGTCGACGATGGAATTGCACTTGAAGATGAGATGCGCCGGTCGCCCTGCCTGTGCGTGGGCAATCTCGCGCTCGATCAACTCTTCCAGGCATTCGCGCATACTCACCGGCGCAACCAGCAATTTGCGGTAGCGCCGCTGACGCGAGAAACCCGTGAGATGGTTGAACAACTCCGACACATCGGCGGCAATGTCGGGGCGCGCCGTCAGCAGACCAAGATCGGTGTAGATGCGCGCTGTGGTGGCATTGTAGTTGCCCGTGCCAAGGTGCACATAGCGACGCAGCCCATCCTGCTCACGGCGAACGATCAGCGCCAGTTTGGCGTGCGTTTTCAGCCCGACCAGACCATAGACGACGTGAACGCCAGCGCGTTCGAGTTGTTTTGCCCAGATGATATTGTTTTCCTCATCGAAGCGCGCCTTCAACTCGACCAGCACGGTCACCTGCTTATCCTGCTCGCGCGCGTGCATAAGCGCCTTCACGATTGGCGAATTCGATCCGACACGATAGAGCGTCTGCTTGATCGCCAGCACATTCGGGTCTTCAGCAGCCGCCTCGATCAGCGTCACCAGCGGCTGGAACGAGTGAAACGGATGGTGCAGCAAAATATCGTGCTGGCGAATCGCAGCGAACAATTCCTCACTGCTGCGCGCGTGCTGCAACAGCGCTGGCGGAATCGGATAGAACGGCGGGTCTTTCAGATCGGGGCGGTCGAGCTTCGTCACCTGCATCAGATCGGACAAACCGAGCGGACCGCGCATTTCATACACGTCATCGGGCGTCAGTTTGAGATTGGCAAGCAACAAATTGCGCACCCGTTCGGGCATAGTGTGCTGCACCTGCAAGCGCACAACCGCGCCGAAACGTCGCTGGCGCACCCCCTCCTCGATCACGCGCAGCAGGTCGTCGGCTTCCTCTTCTTCGATCTCCATATCGGCGTTGCGCGTGATGCGGAACAGGTAACACTCGACAATCTCTTCGCCGGGGAAGAGGGATGAGACATTGGCGGTAATGATCTGTTCGAGCCAGGTAAAGCAGTGGCGTCGCTCCGGCGGTACGTCTTCCGGCGTATCGCAGTGATCGCCCTCGATTGGCACAAAGCGCGGCAGCACCGCTGGCACCTTGACGCGCGCAAAGAGTTCGCCTTCGTCCGGATCATTGATCACAACCGCCAGATTCAGGCTCAGGTTCGAGATATGCGGGAACGGATGCGCCGGGTCAATCGCCAGCGGCGTCAGCACCGGAAAGACCTCGCGCTCGAAATACTCGGCGCATTTTGCGCGTTGCGCCGGGGTCAATTCGTGATAATCGAGAATATGAACCCCCTGCTGGCACAGTTTTGGTCTGATGTCATCGAGCCAGCAGGCGCGGTGTTGTTCCACAAGCGGAATCACCTTGCGGCGAATGGCGGACAGCTGCTCGGCTGGGGTCATGCCATCCGGCGAACGACTGACGACGCCAGCGGCGACCTGTTGCTTCAAGCCCGCCACGCGGATCATGAAGAACTCGTCGAGATTGGTGCTGAAGATCGACAGAAACTTGACCCGCTCCAGCAACGGATGGCGCTCGTCCATCGCTTCTTCGAGCACCCGTCGGTTGAATTCGAGCCAGCTGAGTTCTCGATTGAAGTACGGCGAATCAGGAGCCAGACTCGTCATATCACGCTCAATTGTTTCAAACTCAACGCCTGTCATCGCAACATCCTTGTTGCATCGATCACGCTTCGAGGAGCAGACCCTGCGTGCAATGCGCTCGACGCGGCGCGCTGGGCGCACCGTTCTCCTCTCCTCTTTCGTGTCCTCCGCCGCATATAGTGCGCCTTTGCGCCTTCGTACACGACTATGTTCAACACGCAACGTGCGCCGTTCCCGCATGTCTGCGTCCAACGCGCACCGTCCTGCGCTCTGTCACTGAATGCTGATCGAAGCAGTATGGTCAGTATACCATTGCGGATAGCACAAGCGCAACCGTCAGATGAAAAGATTGTATACAAACTTGACCCCTATCGTCATTGACACGCCCGCATGCAAGCGTTTATGATGGCGGTAATCACTGGATTTCAACCGGTTCTTCTAGAATCGCCCGGCGCCCGGATGCGCGCCTGGGCGCTGGTCGTTTGTTGTCCGCATCAACGCTGCGGGATGGTGCGCGCTTTCCGCAGCGCAAACGCATGAGTTACAGGACCTGCGCGGTGGCACGTTTTCTGACGCCGCCGCAGAATGCGGCAGCGTGGCGCTCCCGATGAACACGGTGCGGCGGCAATGCTGGCACCGCCAAAGAAGATACGTACCGCTCTGCCGAAGACAAAAGAGCCAGCACACGGCTTATCCGTGAGATGACCGCGTCAGTCCTGTCAGTTGCGGCAGTGATCAACCAGAGGAGGTGCGTGGCGCCAGACAGGTCATGATCAATCAGGCGAACGATATCGGCGGAAAGGACGCAACGATACGACGGAAAACAACACAACGAGGTGAACCGTATGAGACAACGACCACTGCTCGGAAAGCTGCTGCTTGTTCTGATCGCAACTGTGCTCGCGTTCGGCTTCGCCGCACCGGTGTTGGCGGTTGTGGTCACGCCATCCACTCCCGACGGCTGGGCGCCTGCCAATGTGCGCACCGATGCCACCGTCGCCATCACCACGGCGCAACCCCGCTCCGGCGCCGGTTCGCTCGAATTCACGACCAATACCGTGACGCCGGGGCAAGATAAGGCGGACTATGAGAAGACGTGGAATCCTCTCAATTTCCCGACGCGCAGCCTGTCCGGCTTGACGGCGCTTAGCTACGAGTATTACCGCGCCAGCAGCAGCACGACCTTTGCCCACCTGGCGCCGGTGTTGCGGTTGTATGTGGCGGATGTCACCCCCACATCGCCAACCTTCGGCAAGTATGCGCTGCTGATCTGGGAACCCGCGTACAACGGAACCACGCCTACTCCGCCGGTTCCGACGGATCAATGGATCACCCAGGACATTCTGAACGGCAAGTTCTGGATGTTCGTGCCGTCCGGTCAATCGATCCCCAGCGGCGTGGTGCAAAACTTCAACGCGACGCTCAACGACTGGATCACCGGTTCGCCGGTCGGGCAGCCGGGCGATCCGGCGCCGATCAACATTGACGCCAACACGCTCGTCTTCGGCATCAACGTCGGCGTCGGCTCAGGGTGGGGCGCGACGTTCCGCGGCTTCGTCGATAATGTAACGGCGCGCTGGGGCAATGATGAGGTCCACGCCAACTTCGAGCCTGATCCTCCGGCATTCGTCTGCGCCGACATTCTGCTCGACAACTTCAACCGCGCCAATACAACCAAAGGATTGGGATCGAACTGGACCGGCGCCACCAATACCTACCGCATCGCCAGCAACCAGGCGCAGCCGTTCACAACGGCGGGCACGATCTTCTGGAATGCACAGCCGCGCGTCTTTGGCGCTGATCAGGCCGCCTGCGTCACCCTGGCGCAGATCGATCCGAACGGGAAGCACCATACGCTGATCCTGAAAGCGCAGTCAGTCACCAACTACGCGCGCGGCATGATCCTGGTCAGCTACGACGCTACCACGCCACAGGTCATTGTCGAGACCATCGAGCCGGGGCAGTCGGGATGGATCACGCGCCTGACTATTCCGATCACTTTCAACAATGGCGATGTGCTCGGCGCGAAGGCGCTGGCGGACGGATCGGTGAAGGTGTACCGGAACGGCGTGCAGATCGGAACAGCGACGACCTCGCCATTCTTTGTCAACCGCGGCGGACGGATCGGCGTGTGGTTCCACCAGACATCCGGGGCGCTCTTTGACGATTTCGGCGGCGGGAACACGACGCCGTAGGCGGTCTTCGGGGCGAACGAGGGCGGCGCCTTCGTTCGCCCACACCTTTTCGTCCAGGCGCGATTTGCCGGTCATAGAACGTGGTTCACGCGGATGCGACGGATGTGCGCGGATTTGTATGGTGTCCATCAATCGGTGCGAATCCGTTTCGCTCCGCTGCACCATCTCGCGTGCGGTGAGTGCGTCGAATCGCCAGCGCGTCCAATCTGTGCCCGCTTGTTTCGGATCCAGGAATGAATTGTCAGGCGGCAAGAAAGCACATCCCTGCTGCGTTGCGCCTCGGCTGGCGCCTGATGGTTTTTGAGAAAATAATCCGGTATTGCTCGATATAGCCCGCGCAGGCGGGCTTCGCTTCCCGTAGCCTGCGGCTTCAGCCACCGGGCAGGTAGGCGGATAGCGGAATATTTAATCAAACCTCATCAATCGCCAGCAGCTACAGCGTTGTTTCCCGACAAATCGCGCCTGCGCTCGCTTGCTCCTTGCCGGTTGCGCACGAGAGCGATTCGTGGTATAGTAGCAGTGGAACAATCTGACTCTGTAGCTCAGCGGATTAGAGCGCTTCCCTGCGGAGGAAGAGGTCGGGCGTTCGAATCGCCCCAGAGTCGCCAGCACAACAAGGGCGGCTGCCAGCTGGCGAGCCGCCCTTCATATAGCCTGCGAGATGGGGAGGTGACGGAGCGGTTGAACGTGCTCGTCTCGAAAACGAGTTGGGTCTGAAAGCCCACGTGGGTTCGAATCCCACCCTCCCCGCCACTGATGCGCCCCCGCCGGGGGCGTCTTTTGTTGGAGGCATTCGTGGGTCAGGAGTCAGGTGTACTGTTTCATCATGTTACAGGAGTTACGCAGTCGCCTTACGGACGAGCCGCGTGACGGCTCTTTTTGCCTTCGGCAGAGCGGT
>DAOTWI010000059.1:0-1515 GCA_034436075.1 Roseiflexus sp. | reverse complement strand
TCGCCAAGGGCGCGGGCAAGCAACTGCCGCCCGATCGTCAGGCGCCGGTAGGCGGGCAGGACGCGGACTGCCGCCCAGAATCCTCCTGGCTCGGCGATCCAGGTCGTGGGGAATGTGTGCGCATACCCGATAATGGCGCCGTCAGGCGCCACGGCGACATAGCGACGCGGCGGAGCGTCGGGGGCGAATACCTCATCGAATGCGCGGAGATCTGCGGGATTCGTGTACTCAAAATCACAAATCTCACTGGCAGGCGCGCGCGCAACGACGGCTGCGACTGCCGCGTACTCTTCGTCCGTTCGCCGGAACGGCCGGATGCGAATGCCGATACACCCCTTCGCCGGCCTGGTTCGCGGTCGGACGCGGACGCCTTCGTCCACCTTCCACGTATGTAACATACACCCTCGCTTACTACACCCCTTGCCCCTGCACCCCATCCCGCGCGGGACTGAGGCCCCTACCGCTGCTGCGAGTAGAGCATGTCGCGCAGATCCGCTGCGCACTCCACGGTCAACGCTGCCGTGGGCAGAAAACAAGAGGTCTCACGAAACCAATTTGCGCAGGCGCCAATCTGGTGGTATCCTCTGGCGCGCTTGCGCATCTCTATTCTAGCCGAAGAGACGGGGGGCGCGCAAGTGCCAGTTTTGTCATGGTGATGCGCCATATGGTTCCTTACGACCTCTACCGCCTGCTCCAGTGCCCGACGTGCGGTTCGCGCGACCTGATCGTGACCGACGGCGGCGTGGCATGTGCGGCGTGCAATGCTGCGTATCCGCGCCGCGACGGGTATATCGACTTTATGCCGCGCGGTGTGGCGTTCGGGTATGTGTCGAAGTACGTCAGCGAAGAAGAGGAACTGGCGCACGAACTCGACTACCGCGATCTGGCGCCGCCGTTGCTCGCGGCAGGAGTGCGCAATCGGGCGTTGCAGCGCCTGCTCGACCTGCAACCGACCGATGTGGTGCTCGACAGCGGCTGTGGCAACGGCAAGTTCGCCGCCTGGAACGCTGATCGCGTGCGCCTGATGGTTGGCGTCGATCCGGCGACCCTGTTCGCTGATGAAGCGGTGAAGAGCGTTGCGCTCATCCAGGGGGACGCGCGCCGGTTGCCGTTCGCGGATGGCATGTTCGACAAAGCGTTCTCGATCGATGTGCTCGAACATTTCCCGCGCGACGTGATCGATGCCTACCTCCGCGAAACGGCGCGCGTACTGCGTCCCGGCGGGCGCTTCCTGGTCTTCTCGAATACACGCGAGCCGTCGCGCCTGCAACCGCTGGTCGAGGCGAGTCGCTGGCTGGGGCGGCAGTTCGTCCGCGCTGGCGTCTACGACTTCGAGCGCGAGGCGCGGCGCAAGTCGGACCATATCAAGGCGCTGGAAACCTGGGAGGATGTGCTGGACGCCATGCAGCGCGCCGGGTTGCGCCCGGTGCGTGTCGTGTTCTGGAACAGCGTGGCGACCAGTTTTGTCGAACATGTGCTGATGAAACTCGGCGAAGCGATCATTGGGCGCAGCCG
>DAOTWI010000058.1:0-8401 GCA_034436075.1 Roseiflexus sp. | reverse complement strand
TAATCCGGTATTGCCCGATAGAGCCCGCGCAGGCGGGCTTCGCAACCGTAGCCTGCGGCTTCAGTCGCCGGGCGCCCAGGGGGATAGCGGAATCATCATTCAACGTCCATCAGCCGCCGGGCGAGTGGGTGGATAGCGGAATCATCATTCAACGTCCATCAGCCGCTGAACAAGAGGATAAAACGCCCCTCGCGCCTCATAGGGAAGATCAACCAGATATTGGACAATCTCGTGAATTGGTGTTGGCTTCGACAGGCTCAGTCAACGCGGGTTGAGCCTGTTGAAGCCAACGCCAACCGCTCCACAGGTGCAGGCATGTTTGTCCAGGTTGAGATTGATCTTCCTCTCAGAAACCCTACCCTGGCCAGGAACAGTCTATATGGGCGCACTCTCACTTCTCACTTCTCATTCCTCACTCCTCACTCCTCACTGTGCGCCTTTACACCCCCAATCCCTTCAGGTACTCGTAGCTCATACGCACGCTCTCGAGCGGCGGGCGCTGGCAGACGTCCTGCTCCACGACGAACCACTGCGCGCCAGCGGTGCGTGCGGCGCTCAGGATGGCAGGAATGTCCAGCGTGCCGTGCCCGACTTCAGCAAAGGTCCGGCTGCCTGGCGCCATGTCCTTCAGGTGGATGAGCGGCGCGCGTCCGGCGAATTCGTTGATCAGTCGCACCGGATCGACGCCGGCATAGGCTGCCCAGTACACGTCGATCTCGAACGCCACGGCGCGCGGATCGCACTCGTGCAGCAGGATGTGCAACCCGGTCGTGTCGCCGAAGGGTTGCAGTTCAAAGTCGTGGTGGTGGTAGCAGAACGTCAGCCCGGCATTGGCGACGGCGGCGCCGATGCCGTTGAGGACGCGCGCCAGGGTGCGGTAGTCGTCGGCGCTGCTGCGGCGCTCTGGCGGCATCCAGGGGCAGATCAGGTACGGCACTCCCAGCGTCTGCATATCGGCGATGATCGTATCGAGCTGGCTCTCCAGCATCTCGATCGGCACGTGCGCGCCGGAAACGATCAGCCCGATGGCGTCGAGTTCCTGGCGCAACGCGGCAGCGCTCATCCCGCCAACTCCCGCCACTTCGACGGCGCCGTATCCGATTTCCTTCACCTTCCGCAGCGCGCCGACATAGTCGGTCGCCGCCAGGTCGCGCAGGGTGTACATCTGGAGCGAAAGCGGGTTCGTAGCCATTGTTGATACCTTTACACTTATAATATGGGGCGATGCATCGGGAACGCCGACACTTGCAGCATCGCATGGCATTTTTCCATTCACTGCCTGTCTTGTCAAATGTGCGCAACTAAGGAATAATAGCCATTGCAATCGAGAGGGTTTCTCAGATCTATGTAAGAGGCATTGATGCCAGAGGTATGTGAGGACGACGTGCTATGCATGTGCTGATCATTGGCGCGGGTCTTGCCGGGCTGACCTGCGGACGCATTCTTGACTCGCTCGGTGTGCACGTCACCATCGTGGAAGCGAGCGACGGCATTGGCGGGCGCGTGCGCTCTGATCACGCCGACGGTTTCACTTTCGATCGCGGGTTTCAGGTGTTGTTCGAGGCGTACCCGGCGGCGCGCCGCCATCTCGATCTGGACGCGCTGCATCTGCGGCGTTTCGATCCGGGGGCGATCATCTGCTTGGCGGGAAAGCGTTTCGTTCTGACCGATCCGCTGCGTGATCCGGCAGCGGCGCTCGATGCAGCGCTCACGCCAATCATCCCGCCCTTCGACAAACTGCGCGTGTTGGTGCTCGCGCAGCGTCTGCGCCGCCAGTCGATCGACGATGTGCTGGCGGGTGATGATGAAACGACGCTGGCGTATCTCCGTCGATCCGGGTTCAGCGAGCAGACGATCAACCACTTCTTTCGCCCGTTCTACGGCGGGATTTTTCTCGACCGTAGCCTGCGCACCAGCGCCAAATGCTTTCGCTTCGACTTCAAGATGCTCAGTGAGGGCGCTGCGGCGCTCCCGTCGGGCGGCATGGGCGCCATTGCCGGGCAACTTGGCGACGCGCTGCTAGAGCGTGGTCTGATCCGGTTGCATGCTCCCGTCGCCGCTCTCATCACGAGCGACGGGCGGGTGACCGGTGCGCGGCTGGCGTCGGGGGAGGAACTGTTCGCTGATGCTGTGGTGGTGGCGACGCCCGCGCCTGAAGCGGCGCGATTGACTGGTCTGCCGATGCCGCAGGGCGCGTTGCAGACGATCACGCTCTACTTCGGCGGCAGCCAGCCGATCTATCGCGGGTGCAAGATCGCCCTGAACGCCGCCCCTGACGCACTCGTCAATAATGCGCAGATGATCAGCAATGTCGCGCCGGACTATGCGCCGCCGGGACGCCATCTCCTCAGCGCGACTATTCTTGGCGCCAGCGCGTTGAGCGACCATGATCTCTCCCGTGCGGCGCTTGCCGATCTGCGCCGCATGTTTGCTGGCGATGCCGGCGCGCTGGCGGCGCTGGAAGGGTATCAGCCGTTGCGGGTGTACCGCATCGCCTACGCGCAGTTCCCGCAGGCGCCAGGCATTCATCCGCTGCTGCCCGACAACCGCAGCGGGCGGTCCGGGCTTTATTTTGCCGGTGAGTTTACCGAAGCCAGCAGCCTGAATGCTGCCATGATCAGCGGTGAAAAGTGCGCCGCAGCGGTGATGGAAGAGCGACGGGCGTCATAGTTCGAGCGGATCACGCCTCGCGACGAACCGCCGCATGCGCCGGTTCATCGTCCGCTGCTGCGGGGCCACTGCTCGCTTCTTGAATCTCACCGCCAGCAGCGTGCATAACAGGAACCAGCGCCGGGCGCAGCGCCAGAAGACGTACCGCAAACGGACCCATGGTAAGGGAGAGCGCCGCGAGATCGTCGCGGTGCAGCACGACGCTGGAGGACTCGTTGATCAAGGGTTCATCGAACAGATCGCTCACACGATAGTCGCCCTCCGGCAGATCGGAGCGGGACAACTCAAGCATAACCTGACGACGCATTGGGCTGGCATTCAGCAGGGTGACGACGCATTCCTCGTCGTGACGGCGCAGCATCGCAAAGATCGCCGGGTCATTGCAGCATGCGCCGTCGGGTTCGACGGTTCCGCGTCGTAACGCAATGCTGCGCCCGCGTGCGTTGAGCAGCTGCGCAATGAACGTCTGGTCATCTCGATCCTCCTCCTGTCCGGCGCGGATCAACGGCACATACCCGCACCCAACCATTCCCGCAAGGATCATCCGGGCGGCGCGTGAACCGCGCAGCACCTCCGCCAGCGGGTTGCTGACACACGAATGATGGCTTTCGGTGAAGCAGGCGCGCAGTGCTCCGGGATCGCCTATCGCCAGGGTATCGGTGAACCACTGCTGGATTTCGGGTATGCTCAGACGCCCGATTGCCAGCTGGGTGAACATGTGGTGTGCGGCGTTATCGATAAGCAGATCGCGGCACGATGCCAGCAACGGTCCCGCGAGGTCGGTGAGCAGCGCCGCATCGGGATGGCGCTGGCGCATAGCAGCGTGCAACTCTTCGATCAGGCGCGCCACGCCTATGCTGCTGCTTCCGCCAATTGCTGCGCCAGGGGGCCACCCCGGCGGCACATCACGCGCAACCAGCACGCGAAAGCCGTCGATGCCGGTCTGTTCCATCAGTGTCAGCGCTTCGCCAATGACGAGCGAACGCAAACCCGCATTGCGCCAATCGAAGTAGAGCGTATCGACGTCACCGTCACCGGAAAAGCGGATGAATTGACCGGTCTGGTCCAGGCAGAACCATTCGGGATTCTGGTGGACATACGGCGAGTCCGCCGCGCAGCCGGAGAGCGGGAGATCGATCACCACTCGTATATTGCGCGTGTGCGCAGCGCCAACAAACGAACGCAACCCCTCGATGCCGCCGTGCGACTCTTCCAGATCAGCGAAGGAGCGCAGCGCGTAGAGGTCCTCTGGGCGTGTCGGGGACCATTCCACTTCATGCTGAGGGGGTGCAGCAATGTCATGCACCGGTAAGAGGCAGATCGTGGTGCAACCGAGGCGCTGAATGGCGTCGAGCGCCTCAATCATCCTGTCGAACCCGCCATAGCGCATTGGATGGGTGACGAATATCGCAGCGTCTGCGAGCCATGCAGGCGGCGTCGGAGCGGTAATGCGCACGTGCGACATCTTCTGGCGGATGCGCGGCAATGCTGTGTGCCATGGCGCGCGCTCCAGCAGCACCATCTGAGCGCCAACCGACAGCGCCACTTCGACCCGCAATCGTTCGGCGATCCGGATCTCGTGGAGCAGGGTGACGGCGCTGCCATCTCCTTCAACACGCGGACGCGCCGGATTCGATGCATCGGCATACCAGCATGCCAGCGTTTCGCCGACAGTGTCGTTGTGCAACGCCATCAAACCAGGCGAATCGGCGGGCGCCAGGGCGAACGCCGGAGTCTCGAGCGTGGTCGCGTCCGACCAGTGGCGCTGACGGAGATCGTTGCGCAGCGCGGCAATCGGCAAACGTGGCCGGATGATATTCGCGGGCGTTTCAAAGCGACAGCGTTCTGGCGCGCCAACGCAGACGCCGCTGATCGCCAGGCGCACGCCGCAC
This sequence comes from Roseiflexus sp., assembly GCA_034436075.1. Classification (GTDB taxonomy): domain Bacteria; phylum Chloroflexota; class Chloroflexia; order Chloroflexales; family Roseiflexaceae; genus Roseiflexus. The sequence goes on along the minus strand of DAOTWI010000058.1, from coordinate 3,839 downwards.
AGCGCCAGTTCATCATCGCCCGCGTTCTCCAGACTGATGCGGCGCATAATGAGCGACCCGACCACCCGGTAGCGATCATAGATCTTCAGCGGACCGAGACCAACGACGACCACAATTTCAACGCCGCCGGGGATGGTGTACAAGGCATGGTTGAGATAACGCGCAAACGAGCGTTCGGTCAGCCAGCCCGTTTCTGCGAGCGAGACGTCGATACCGGCGTGAGGCGTACCACGCCCGATCACGTCTGGTCCATCCGGTCGTCGAAGCGCGCGCAACCCGCCATCGTCGAGGGAAAACTCCAACTCGAGTTCGGCAAGTGTCACAGTAAACGTGTGACGGGTGGAGCGCACAGTATATGCAGCCATAGCGAGCGTCCCGCGAGACCCTTACATTTAGTCTATTCCGTCTGCAAGCGCGACGAGCGCACTGCGAACGGCGCCGGACGGGACGGAAGCCAGCGCCGCGACCGCCCGCCGCGCATAATCACGGGCTCTGGCGCGCGCCGGTGGAATACCGAAGCGACGAACCTGATCGATCGCGGCTGTCAGGCGTTGGGCATCGAGCGGATGCTGATCGACGACTGCTGCCAGATCAGGACTTCCCCCCGCATCGACCGCATAGATCAACGGCAGGGTAATGCGACCGGCGCGCAGGTCGCGTCCTGCGTGGTTGCCGTCGATTTCATAATCGCGCACTTCAGCGGCAATGTGCAGCGCCATGCCGAGTTCCCTGCCAAAACGTCCAAGGGTGTCAGCCAGGGCATCATCACCGCCGCCGCATACCATGCCAACCCGCGCCGCCGTCTCGAAGAGCGCGGCAGTCCAGCTTTCAGCGACATACTCGTGCTGCGCCAGCGCCTGCTCGAGCGGCGCAACGGCAGTGATTGGCGCCAGCCGCCCTTCGCAGAACGTCATCACCACATGTGAATACATGCCAATAATGCGCGCATCGGGCGAGAGCGCCATTTCGGATGCCGCCAGCGCCAGCAGGTAATCGCCCGACATCAGCGCCACATCGCCATTCCAGCGCTGATCGCCGATTGGTTGTCCACGGCGACGCGCCCCTTCGTTGATCAGGCTGTCGTGGACGGTGGTAGCAAAGTGGATCAGTTCCGCCGCTGCGGCGGCATGAACAACGCGACGCGCATCGTAACGACCGAGCCGCGCTGCAAGGACCACCAGCGCAGCGCGGAGATACGGCGTTTCCGCGTTGCGCAGCACAGCGCGCGCCGTTTGAGCGACGATCGGGCGTCCATGCAGGCGCGCGTGAATGATCTGTTCGATTTTGGACAGGTCTCCGGCAAGCTCGTCGGGGACCGGAAGCGGCGTAACTGGCATCATATGGATCAGAAAGGTTCCGGCGCCTTCGTCAGAAGCATACTCTGAACATACTACGCTGTCAAACCACTGAACGATCTCTCAACAGTTTCTCACGTTCGCAACAAAGATTCAGCGCGAGAGACTGGTACAATGCTCATTAGACTACCTGCCCGGCGGCTGGAGTCGCGGGCTACGGGAAGCGAAGCCCGCCTGCGCGGGCCAGGCTGGGCGATACCGGTCGGACAGGCTCTCTTGTAAGGAGTTATGATGAGATTCGTTCTAATCCTGATCATGCTCGTCGCGCTTGTCGGTTGCAGTCCGCGTCTGAACACCGCTCCAGCCGCCGAAAGACCGGTTGGGACGCTGATCCCGACATCGGCGACGACACCAGCGCCAGCAGCGCCGGTTGCGACCGCTATTGCGCCAACACAGCCGCCCGCTACCCCGGAAAGCGCTCCCACGCTGTCGCCTGCCACGCCGGAAAGCGCCCCCACGTCGCTGCCACCCACGCCGTCGCCTGCCACGCCAGCGAGCGCCTCCCCACAACCCACCGCTGCACCTGCTACGCCAGAGTCGCAGACGGCATCATGGCCCCCGCAGATTGCGCTCCAGCAGATTGCCGATGGCTTCGACCGTCCGCTGCACATCGCGCATGCTGGCGACGGCAGCGGACGCCTGTTCGTTGTCGAGAAAGTCGGGCGCATCAGGATTGTGCGCGACGGTCAGGTGTCGCCTGAGCCGTTTCTCGATATTACCGACCGGGTCGGGGCGCGCGCCAATGAGCAGGGGTTGTTGAGCGTCGCGTTCCATCCTCACTACCGCGAGAATGGATGGCTCTTCGTCAACTACACCGATAACGATGGCGATACAGTGGTCTCCCGGTTCAGCGCCGCCGGTGACCGTGCAGACCCCTCCAGCGAAGCGGTGGTGCTGACCATCGACCAACCGTTTGCCAACCATAATGGCGGTCTGATCGTCTTTGGACCGGACGGCATGCTCTACGTTGGCATGGGAGACGGCGGCAGCGCCGGCGACCCGTTGGGCGCCGGGCAGGATCGCTGGACGCTCCTGGGGAAGATATTGCGTATCAACGTCGAAACACTGCCCTACACCATCCCTCCGGACAACCCCTGGGCGGACGGCAGCGGCGGGCGGCAGGAAGCCTGGGTGTTGGGTGTGCGGAACCCGTGGCGCTTCTCGTTCGACCGCGCAACCGGCGACCTGTTCGTTGCCGATGTCGGGCAGAACCGGCTGGAAGAGGTGCACATGCTGCCTGCCGGGCGGAGCGCAGGCGCCAATTTGGGCTGGAACGTCATGGAAGGAGACGAATGTTTTCGCCGCAACGACTGTGACCGCAGCGCACTTAATCTTCCTATCGATGTCTACCCGCACAGCCTGGGATGCTCTGTGACGGGCGGGCATGTGTATCGTGGCGCGGCATTCCCCGCCTTGCAGGGCGTGTATGTGTTCGGCGACTTTTGTAGCGGGCGCATCTGGGGGCTGCGTTCGTCTGCTGGCGGATGGGAGCGCGCCGAATTGCTGCAATCCAACCTGCAGATCGCCACATTCGGCGAAAACGAGGCCGGCGAGTTGTACATTGCCGGGTATAATAATGGCGTCCTGTACCGGATCGTTGTAGAATAGACCCGGAGACCTTAAGACGGTGATAATCTTCAAGGTCTGGCAAGCGACGGGTTCGAGGTTGATCCATGCCCCCTGTGACCGTTCAGGATGTCGTGCGTCTGGCGTTGCCCGAAGGCGTCGTGGTGGCTGCGGGCAGCGCCGGGTTGAGTCATCAGGTGAGTTGGGTGGCGACGCCGCGCGCAACGCCGCCAGCCTTTACCAATTTGCGCGGCGGTGAGTTCGTGCTGGTGGCGACCAGTGCGTTGCGCGCGCTCGATGAGCGGTTGACGCTCGCCAATCTGGCGGAACGGCTGGCGCAGGTGCCGATCGCCGCGATTGCGGTACAGGGCGACATTCCCGATCAGGCGCGCGCCGCCGCCGAAACGTTGCGCCTGCCGCTCCTCCATCTTCCCGATGCCAGCGACATTCGTGAAGTCGAGCGGGAGGTACAGCGCCTGATCAGCGATTACGACGCGCAGATCGAACGGCGCGCCGCGCAACTCGGGCATGTGTTGACGCAACGATCACTGGCGGGCGCTGGCGTCAATGGCTTGCTGGAAACGCTTGCCGAGCGCACCGGGCGCGGCCTGGCATTCTATAGCCCGACGGGTGAAGTGCGCGCACTGCGGGCGCGCGGTTCGGCGCGGGTGGCGTTGCAGACGCTCCAGCCGCGCAGTACGGGCGCTGTGACCCATCTGGGGCAGCAGATTTGGGTGCAGCAGATCGGGCAGATGGCATCGGGCGACGCCGCCGGGCGCAACTTCGGCTATCTGGCGCTCTGCGGCGATACGCTCGACGATTGGGATCGCCTGGCGGCGCAACAGGGGGCGTCGGCGCTGGCGCTGGAACTGGCGAAAGAGCAGGCAGTGCTGGCGGCTGAAGAACGCCTGCGCGGCG
>DAOTWI010000057.1:0-2197 GCA_034436075.1 Roseiflexus sp. | reverse complement strand
GGCGGCTGGCGCGAACGGCGCCCACGCCGACCCCGGAAGAAGCAGGATCGTCAACAGCATGGCAATCGCGCTTGCCGCAAACATCACCGCCGACCCCTCCAGCGTGCGCGTGCTCTGCCCGACGGTGTACCGGCGCCTGCCGATGCGCTGTCCGGCGAGCGCTGCCAGCGCATCGCCCCACGTCATCGCCATCACACCGGCTGTCGCTGCCACACCGCGATCAATCGGACCCTGCGGACGCCACAGGAACGCATAGATCAGGGTGATCGCCAGCGCGAAGTAGATCGTGCCGGGAGAACTGTCCTCGCGGTCCATGGCGCGCACGATCCGGTAGCGGTAGAGGATGAAGTTGACGAAGATGAAGGTAGCGAAAGGAATAATGCCGATCTCCCAGCGATCGAAGAGCGCCAGAATGCCAAAGACCCACATGCCTGCGCCAATGTGAATGATCTTGCGCGTCAGATCGGCGGGCAACCCGCCAAAACGGTGCAACGCTTCGCTGGCGAGCAGCAACCCGATAGCGTAGGCATACGAAATGCCAAGACCAGTCAACTCACTCGCGGTCATTGTTGCGCCTTTGCATCTTTGCGTCAACTCGCCGGGAAAGACGCAGGTGATCAGCAGAATCGTCCGCCTCGACTACTGCACAGGATCAAGCGGGTGCAGGCATGATGTGTCAGGAAACGACGCTCCAGCTGCCAGCGAATGAAATCGCCCCTGACGGACCTGCGGCCGACCGTCCGCCTACGCGGACGGGCACGGCGGCGTCCACGCGCGGTGAGCGCGCCGAACCACGCAGGTGGACGCCCGGCGGAACCCCTGCCCGGCGCACCCCCGCTTGCGGGGGGTTGGGGGGCAGTCGCCAGCCAGGGCGCAGCAAGGATGTGCTTTCTTGCCGCCTGACAATTCATACCTGGACCCGGATCAGGTGAGACTGTCGCCCATGCAACACCATCCGGCAAAGACTTATAGGAAGATCAAACAGATATTGGACAATCCCCGCGATCGGCGTTGGCTTCGACAGGCTCAGCCAACGCCAACCAACCGCTTCAAAGGTGCAGGCTCGATTGTCCAGGGTTTATTTGATCTCACTATCAGAGTCCCGGCAGGAACCGTCCCAGATTGAGCAACCGCAGCGGATCGAACTCTTCTCGAATGCGCTGCATCACCTCGATGCCCTGTGGCGGCGCGCCCCAGCGCGGCGTGTCGGGGAGCGTCGTCGCCACCCACTGGACACCCGGCAGATCGCTCACCATGCCAGCGAGCGATGCGGAAGTGACTGGGCGCACCCGCAGGTACAGCACGCCGCTGAGCGCCCTGGCATCGACAACGGCAGACGCGCCCGCACGCGCAGCGGACGCTTCACAGCGGGCAATCGCATCCGCGACATCCGCTGGCAGCACCGACAGTTTCACTATGGCTTCATCAGCAGCGAGCGTCGCTGTCTGCGGCAGGTCGGCGACGCCTGCCCAGAGTGCGGCTGCGTCGTTGCCGTCCAATCGCTCAACCGATTGCGCGCCATGGCGCTGCACGAGCGCGCCCATGTCGCGCATCTGGCGCTCGACCGCCTGCGGCAAACCTTCGGCTGCCAGCGCCAGCGCACAGACGCCAGTGCGCCCCAGTGATGCGAGTGCGCCGTTGTTCAGATATTCGGCGGCGACCGGCGCCAGTTGCGTGCTGTCGAGTTCGTCGAGCGCAGCAAACGCCTGTGCAGGTTCCGCAAACCGGCAGACGAGCGTTCCCGACGCGCGCGGCAGCGGCAGCAGTTTGAAATTCGCGCTGGCAATGATTGCCAGCGTGCCGAAACTCCCCAGGTAGAGTTTCATCATGTCGAAGCCGCTGACATTCTTAACGACCATGCCGCCGCCGCGCGACAGGCGCCCGCCAACTTCGACAACAGTGATCCCGATCAACACATCGCGCAGCGTGCCGTACCCCAGACGGCGCGGTCCGTCGGTGGCGGTTGCGATCAACCCGCCAATCGTCGCCCGGTCTGGCAATGGCGGGTCGAGCGCCAGCATCTGCCCGTGCCGCTTCAGATGCGCGCGCAATGCGCCAAACATCATGCCCGCTTCAACCGAAATCGTCAGGTCATCAGGGGTATGCGCCAGCACCCGGTTGAGGCGCGTGGTGCGCACCACGAGATCGAGACGTTCTGGCGGTGCGCCAATGACCTGCTGCGTCCCGCCGCCCCACG
>DAOTWI010000056.1:0-4870 GCA_034436075.1 Roseiflexus sp. | reverse complement strand
TCTCAGGTTGCATGATCTGCTTCGTTGATCCTGATCCTCATATGATGTCATTATAACACGCGAACGAATGTGTCATGTAGTGTTCACCAGCGCATGGTGATGCTATGCCGCTACCTCCTGCCACGGCACATACCTACGAGGGATGGTCGTTTTCGTGAAACACATAGTGCACGTGCTCTCGCCATACTACCGTAGATAGTACATACGTTCTGATATACTCGGTTGCCTTCCCTGGATTGCTTTCCCCTGCGCTGCCTCCTCTGTCTCCCATCTTTCTCTTGCGCTACACTGAGTCTACACCGAACATCTGTTCCCTTCAAGAGGGGCGGATGGGGATTGTGGTGGGGATCTTGTGGGTAGGGAGTGGGTAGGGCAAACCATTGTGTCGCTACGACACACTCGACAGGCTGCCTTGCCGATCGAGCGTGTCACAGCGACACAGGATGTCTACAGCCGCGCGAAGCACGGTGATCTGCGCCTCCACGTCGCTGATGTACTCATCGGGCATGAACCGGAGCCGCTCCTGATTACAGGCCCGCGCCGCGTCGGCAGCAGATCGAAGCTCAGCTCCAACAAGCGCAGCACGTCGGTCCAGAAGCGTTTGCGGAACGTCGGCGGGTGGCAGGGGCCGTCCTTGCCGTTCTGGAAGCGCTCCGGGTCGATAATCAGCAACTCCTCTTCAGTCAGGCCGCGCTGTGCGGCCGCTTCCTCCAGCAGCTCGCGCAGATGCCAGTTGTCGAACCAGTGCCCGGGCGGCAGATCGACAAGGCGCTCACCCGGCCTGAGCGCCAGATCCCACAGGGCCACCGGCCGCCGTGAGCCGTCATGTCGAAGCTGGCGCATCGCACCTCCTGCCAAAGTTTCAGTGCTACAGAACTAGTACACATCGGCGGACGTTTCTCTCGGGTTTCGAGCAGGCTTGAGCCCGCCAGAATGGGGCGCACGATAGCGCAACATCGACGCTTGAGCGTACTAGTACACATCGGCGGAAGTTCCTATAGGATTTCAAGCGGGCTTTAGCCTGCCAGAATGCGGTGCGCGATAGCGCAACATCGACGCTTGAGCGTACTAGCTGGATGCGGTGTCGTTGCAACTGGGAGAGTTATCCTGCTCTGTTTTGATGATTTTGAGAAACTGGGCGAAGCAGTGGTGCACGAGCGGCATCCTCCACAAGATGTACGCACGATTCGTATGAATCTGCTAAGATTCATATTGAGATGGAGATAGGTGACAATGACAATGAGTGACATTCTCGCGGAAGTTCATGGCGCCGTTTTAACCATTCCCGGCGATAAGGGATCAGCGCATCAGATATCGCTTGAGACGCCGGAATGGTTTGGCTGGCTGGCGGATGAAACCAATCGCGCTTTTCGCTATCGCGCTGCGCGGGGCGTCCTCACGATCCGAAAGGAGCGGCGTGCGCGCGGGATGTGGTACTGGAGCGCCTACCGTCGTATTGCGGGCCGGCTGCGCAAGCACTATCTGGGGCGATCCGGCGATCTGACGATAGCGCGCCTGGAAGCGGCGGCGCTTGCGCTTGGCGATTCCGTCGCGCCAACGGGCGTCGAAACGCCACCGCTGGGTCTGACGCCAATGTTGCTCCAAACCAAGCTCGCGCCGCCGCTGATCGACGAACGAACTGTGCCGCGCCCGCGGTTACTGGAGCGGTTGCATAACGCTACCGGGCGGCTGACTCTGGTGCAGGCGCCGGCGGGGAGCGGTAAGACGACGCTGCTGGCGGCATGGCTTGCCGAACAGGCGCGTACTGGTGAAACATCTCTGCCTCAGCAATCATCCAGCGCCTGGGTGACGCTGGATGCAACTGATGATGAGCCGGGGCGGTTCTGGCGATATGTCTTGGCGGCGCTTACGCCGGCGTTGCCAGCGCTCACGACTGCCCTGCCGATTCTTTATGGCGCGAATGATGACATGATCGGTGCGCTGGCGGTAGCGACCCTGACCTATCATCTGGAGCGGCAGCAGAGAAACGTCATTCTGGTGCTTGATGATTACCATACGCTTCAGCATCCCGCCATTCATGCCGCGATGACCCGACTGCTGGATCATCTGCCGCACCTATTGCATCTGGTGATTGCCGGTCGGCATGAGCCGCCGTTACCGCTGGCGCGATTACGGGTGCGCGGGTTGCTCCATGAGATTCGCGCAGCGGATCTGGCTTTTCGGATGGACGAGGCCGGAGCGCTACTGGCCCACACGCTGGATGACCCGCTAAACGCGGAAGAGCTGGCGTTTGTTACCCGAGAAACGGAAGGATGGGCCGCCGGTTTGCGCCTGGAAGCACTGGTTCGCCGCGATGGCGCGCGCCATGGCTCTGTTCCGGCGGCGCGTCTGACGGGTGAACATCAGTATCTGTTCGACTATCTGATGGACGAAGTGTTCGATCAGCAACCGGCGCCGCTCCAGCAGTTTCTGCTGGCGACTGCGTATGCAGAACGAATCTGCGCGCCGCTTTGTGTCGCGCTGCTGCGCGCCTTTGCCCGGCATACTGGTTCCACAGATGAGATGAGTATTGAGGCGGCGCATGCGCTGTTGCTCCAGATTGAGCGCCAGGGGCTGTTTTTGACGGCGCTGGATCCGGAGCGTTCCTGGTTTCGTTACCATCATCTGTTTGCCGGATTCCTTCGCCAGGCGCTACAACGGCGAGATCAGGCGCTCGCATCCGTGTTGCAGCGCGCGGCGGGCGAATGGTTTGCTGCGCAATCGCTGGTTGGCGAAGCTATTGCCGCGTTTGTGGCTGGCGGCGCGCATGAGCAGGCCGCTGATCTGGTAGAAGCGCATGTGGAACGGACGCTATGGGAATTGTTTGATCCGCCGACCATTCGCGCCTGGCTTGCCATGCTGCCGCAGGAAGCGATTCGCCGGCGCTGGCGCTTGCTGATCGCTGAGATTCTGACGTCGCAGACCAGCGAGCCGGTGCGGATGAAAGCCGAAACTGAAGTGCGAATCGCGGCATTACTGGATCTTGTCCCGCCTGGCCCATTGCGCGACGCCTGGATGCGTGGCTCACCGCCGCCGGAGAATCACCCCACTGATGATGAGACGCTGGCGTTGCTTGGGCAACTGGCGTTTATTCAGCTCAATCTGGATCGGCTGATCAATGGCGGGCAGCAATATGCCATACTGGCACCTTTTACTGAGCAATGGTTAAGCCGACAGCGTTCAATCTTTGTGCTTGTTTTGATGGGTACGACGGCGATTACTACATTTTTTCAGGGCGATATCGCTACTGCCGAGCAGGAATATCAGCGGATGTATGAGCGCGCGCTGGCGATCGGCAATCATGCCACAACGAGTGCGGCAATGGCTGGTCTTGCGTTAACCCAGGCCGCGGCGGGGCAGTCAGCGGCGGCGCGTCTGGCGTATGAGCAGGTGTTACACAACGCCCGGCAGCATGGTCAGGAGCAGAGTACCGGCGCGGCAATGGCGCATGCCCATCTGGGATGGATTCATTATTTCCGCAATGATGTACCGGCAGCGCGTTGCCATTTGTTGCGGAGCGTGTCGATTCCCTGGCAGTGGTGGGAATTGGAAACGTACCTTCCAACCACGCTGGCGCTGAGCCTGACCTATGCCGCCGATGGCGTGGCGGAACAGGCGTTTGAACCATTGGATCGGCTGGCGCAACTGGCGCAGCTTGGCCAGCATACTGATATTGCGACGATGGTAGCGGCGTGCCGGGTTCGGGTATGTATCCGCCTGGGCGATCATGATGCCGCCCGGCTCTGGCTGGCGGATCAGACGGTTGCTGCGATCCGCGCCCGCTATGCGTCGGCCTTTCTTATTCTGCGGGAACTGGCGGATCTGGCGCTGGCGCGCGCGCTTATCGTTGCCGGGCGCGCCGCTGAAGCGCAAGACCTGCTGGCGGAATTGGAGGCGCTGGCGGCGATGCAAGGCCGTACGCGCAGCCTCTGCGAAATTCGGCTGTTGCTGGCGCTGGCGGCAGAAGCGCTGGGTAATCGCCGCGCGGCGCTGCAAACCCTGAGTCAGGTCTTGCCAGCGCTGATGGCGGCCCAGCTAGTGCGTCTGGCCGTTGACGAAGGCGCGCCGGCAGCTGCCCTGGTTAGTACAGTAGGGGAGCGCAGGTTGGTATCCGGCCATATGGTTCGCCAGATACTGGCGGCATTCCCGGCGCATGAGCGCCCGCGATCCGGGAGAACGCCCATTATTGAAGGCGATTCGGGGTTACTTGTCGAGCAGCTGAGCGATCGGGAGCAGGAAGTACTGCGCTTGCTCGCCGAAGGCGCCACAACACGCGATATCGCGGCGCAGCTGGTGGTGGCGGAAAGCACGGTCAAGTGGCATGTGCGGAATATCTGCGGCAAACTTCAGGTGCGCACCCGGCTACAGGCGGTGGCGCGGGCGCGGGCGTTACAGTTCGTGTGATTGCGGTCCATGGAATGATTCTGACTCCGTGAGTACATTCATCATTGCCTGCACCGCTGCATCAATCGCTTCTGGCTGATTGATAATCGCCAACAGCGTCGCCCCTGCCGCCCAGGGAATGACAACATATGCGGCCCGCGCGCTACGCAGCAGCGCATACTGCCGCGGCATATCGCCAAATTCAGTCGCCATGCGTTCTGCAACACTGTTGAGCGCCAATGCCATGACGCCGGCTCTATCAATATCGTCGCGGGAATGCCTGCCGGTCAGCGGGCCATGTACGGCTTCCGGCGGCAGCGCACGGCCATGCCGGTCGAACAGCAGAAGAACCGTCTTAGGCGGAGCCGCTTTCACGAGGCGCGGCAACAACTCGCGCCATTGGCGCTGCAATGTATCATTCTTCTTCATGATCATCTCTCCCCGGGGTAATAGCTGCTCTCAAAGGAGACGCCTTTTATGCGCGGCG
>DAOTWI010000055.1:0-4750 GCA_034436075.1 Roseiflexus sp. | reverse complement strand
GTTTCGACAGGCTCAACCTGCGTTGGCTGAGCCTGTCGAAGCCAACGCCGATCACGAGGTTGTCCAATATCTGATTGATCTCCCTATGAGGAGCAATCCAGTGGTTGAGGCGAGCGGACAATCCGAGGGGATCGGCAAGCGAGCCATGCGTGGCACGTTCTGGTCGTTTCTCTCATTTCTCAGCACCAAAGCGCTGACGTTTATCACCACAATCGTGCTGGCGCGGCTGCTCGCGCCAGCGGAGTTTGGCGTCATCGCCTACTGTACGATTGTTATTGGCTTTCTCGACCTGCTCAACAATGTCGGCGTCGGTCATGCGCTGATTGCGCGCCGTGACAAAATCGAGGAGGCGCAGAATGCGGCGTTTATTATCAGTATCGGAAGCAGTATTGTGCTGTACGCTGGCGCCTGGATGCTGGCGCCGCTGATTGCCGACTTCTTCAATGAACCGCAGGTTACGCCGTTGCTGCGCGTGCTGGCGATCGGGTTGCTTCTGGTAGGAATCGGGACGGTGCCGATGGCGATGTTGCAGCGAGACCTGCGGTTCAAAGCGTATCTGTTGCCCGGCATTGCGCGCAATGTGATCAAAGCGTGTGTCGCACTTGGCATGGCGTGGCAGGGGTTTGGCGTCTGGAGTCTGGTTGTTGCAGAACTGATTAACAAGTTGTTAGAAGTGATTATTCCCTGGGCGATTGTCCGATGGCGACCGAGTCGTCTATTCAACTATCAGGTGGCGCGGGAGATGCTTGGCTTCGGGGTCAATATTGTCGCCGTAGGGTTGCTGGGCACGTTCATGGTGAACGTCGACTATATTATCGTCGGGCGTGTGCTGGGTGGGGTTGCTCTCGGGTATTACACCATCGCCTATCGCATTCCGGAACTCTTTATTCGCAGCACGGTCGATACCGTGATGATGGTGGCATTCCCGGTGCTGTCCCGGTTGCAGGCGGATGCCCGTCAGTTGGAAATGGCGTATTTTGGTTACCTGCGCTACCTGGCGGTGTTCACCTTCCCGGCGGCAGCCGGGGTTGCGCTGCTCGCGCCCGCTTTTTTTAGCACGTTCTATACCGACGAGTGGCGACCGTCGATTGTGCCGATGCAATTGATTGCGCTCGAGATCGGCATTGCGTCGGTAGCGTATGTGCCCGGCATCATTTACAAATCGATCAACCGTCCTGATATTTTGACGAAACTGACATTGCTCAAGCTGCCGGTCGTGGTGGCCGTGCTCTGGGGGGCATCGCAATGGGGCATCAATGGCGTGGCTGCGGGGATGGTGGTGCTCTCGCTGGCATCTACTGCGCTCAATAGCATTGTCGTGCAGCGCGTGATCGGTTTTCGTTTCATCAGCATGCTGCGTGTGCTCGCGCCAATTGTCGCTGCGACCATCATTATGGCGCTGGTGGTTGCCAGCGTTGTTGCGATGCTTCCGCTCAATGTCATTGGTCTGATTGTACCGGCATTAGTTGGCGCTGCGGTGTATAGCGCTGCGCTGGCGTTGTTCAGCCGTGAAACGCTGATCGAGGCGACAACGGCGGTACGGAATGCGCTGGCGCGTTCGTAGATTGTCTGTCTGCGGAGCAAGAACATTCTATGGCTTTCGGTAATATGCCCGAGCTGCGGGTCAGTGCTATCATTCCTGCCTTCAACGCAGCGCATTTTGTCGCCGATGCGATTGAAAGCGCCCTGGCGCAAACGCGACGTCCTGATGAGATCGTCGTCGTCGATGATGGCTCGACGGACGATACCGCCCATGTGGTCGCACGCTATGCATCACAGGGGGTGCGCTACATCTATCAGCAGAATCGTGGTCCCGGTTCAGCGCGCAATCGTGGTATTCAAGAAACGAAGGGCGAATTGATCGCTTTTCTTGATGCTGACGATCTCTGGTTGCCGGCCAAGACTGAGATGCAAGCGGCGTATCTGGCGGCGCACCCGGCAGTGGCGCTCGTCAGTTGTGATCGCTGGACGTGGAAGATTGAAAAAGGGCGGCGATCCGTCGAACGATTTGGTCCGCCTTGGGGTGTCAGTGCGCGCCGTGAGGTCATGGTGCGCAACATTGTCGGCAATCCATCACAGGTGATGGTGCGCCGTGAGGCAGCGGTATCCGCCGGTTGCTTCGATACAACGATGCGCTGGGCGGAAGAGTGGGATTTGTGGACGCGCATCGCAGCGCATGCAGAGATCGGGTTCATTCATCAGCCGCTCTGCGTCTACCGCTGGCACAGCAGCGGTCTGGCGCATGAGAATATGTGGCGCCGTCTTTCCGGGCAGCAGGCGATTGCGTTTCGTGCGATCGGCGCGTTTCAGCCGTTCTGGTTGCGCCCGCTCCTGCTGTTGCGCGCCTGGAGTATGATCGAAATGGTGCGTGCCACGTATGCGGTCGATTTCAATATGTCGCGAGATGTTCAAATCCGTCATGCCATAGGGGCGCTCATCTATCCGTTCGGAGAGTCGCGTGAGAAAGTGCGCGTCGCCGTACGCGCGCTGCTTGGGCTGGAGCGGTATACGTCTCTGATTGATGCCACCCCGTTGCAGAAACTGCGATTGCGTGGCGCGCAGCATACGCCTGGAGAATGGAGAGCGATAGTATGAAGGATCGGTGGCGCGTGCTCCAGATCGTCGAAACGCTGTGTCTGGGCGGAGCTCAACGCCTGTTGCCAGGGTTGATAACCAGCCTCGATCCGCAGCGCTTTTCAGGGTATACAGTGGCGTTGCACGATGGAGTGTTGCGGGCGGAATTCGAGGCCGCCCGCGTGCCGCTGATGGTGGTTGGTGCACACCGCTTTTACGAGCCGCGGGTTGTATCGACGATTGCGAATCTGGTGCGCGACCAGGGATTTGATGTCATTCATACCCATCTGACCGGCGCCGATGTTGTGGGGCGAATCGTCGGAGCGGCGACCGGCGTGCCGGTCGTCTCGACAATGCACAATGTTCCACGCGACTACGATGAGCAAAAATGGCATCGACGCATGCTGCAACGATTGACTGCGCGAACGCTTGCAGCGCGACTGGTGATGGTCGCACCGGGCATCGGTGAGGAGTATGTGCGTCAATGGGGCATTCCAGCCTCACGAATGGTCACAATCAATAATTCCGTTCCGATGGCGCCATACCTGGCAATTGCCGAAGGAGTCGCCGATCACATTCCGCCGACTGTGACCACGATTGGGCGATTGAGTGCGCAGAAGGCGCATCATCTGCTGCTCGCCGCTGCGCGTCTGGTGCTGAACAAACGTCCTGAAACCCGCTTTCGCTTTATTGGTGAGGGGCGCCTGGGAGATGCGCTGCGCCAGCAGGCGCAGGATCTCGGCATAGCTCACGCGGTGTCGTTCGATGGACTGCGGCACGATATTCCGGCGATTCTGGCGGAAACGCATGTCTTCGCCCTTTCGTCGCTCTGGGAAGGTTTGCCAGTAACGGCAGTCGAAGCCATGGCTGCGGCGCGCCCGGTTGTGCTGACCGATGTCGGCGGCTGCCGCAACCTGGTGACGCCAGGGGTCGAGGGGTGGCTGGTTCCGCCAGGAGATGTCGAGGCGCTGGCGGCGGCGCTCCTCGAGGCGCTCGATAATCCTGAGCGCCAGCGTCTGTTTGGACGGCGCGGACGCGAGAAAGTGCGGCGCGCCTTTGGCCTGGAACAGTATGTGCAAGGGCACGAGCAGTTTTACGCTTCACTGGCGGCGGCGCGCGGTCGAACAAGCGTCGCTCGCTTGCAGCAACGATAAGGAGCATCGCTATGCCTCTTGGCGTCGCCATGATCCTGCACGATTTCTACCCATCCATCGGCGGAGCGCAAACGCATACGCTGGCGCTCAGCCGGGCGTTGCGGGCGCGTGGCGTCGATGTGATCGCAGTCACCCGCCCGCATCCCGGAACGCCAGCATATGAAGAGGTTCAGGGCATTCCGACGTATCGCGTCGGGATGAAGGGCGGGCGCGAGATTGCTGGCATGAGCTACCTGGCTGCCGGTCTCGCTCTCCTGGCGCGCGAGCGACATCGCTACCAGATTCTGCACTGCCATCAGATGATTTCGCCGATGACCCTGGCGCTGATGGCGCGTGCGCTGCCCGGAAAACGGCTGGTCATCAATCCGCACGGGCGTGGTCCGCGCGGTGATGTGGCAAAACTCACCCGGCTGCGCCCGCTGACCGGGAAATTGCGCGTTGCCGCCGCATTGCGCTGGGGCGACGCTTTCGTCGCCATTGCCCGTGAGATTCACGACGAACTGCGCACCATGGGCGTTCAGGAAGAGCGCATATGGGATATTGCGAATGGAGTTGACGTTGATCGCTTCACGCCCGCCTCGCCCGACGAGCGGATGGAGATTCGGCGCAGGCTTGGTCTGCCGGACGGGCGGCTGGTCGTCTTCGTCGGGCGGTTGACGGTCGCCAAGGCGCTGGATGTGCTGTTGAACGCATGGGCGCAACGTGATGCCACGCTGGCGGATGCGCATCTGGTGATTGTGGGAGATGGCGAGTTACGCGATGATCTCGCGCGTCAGACGCATGCGCTGGATATCGCGCAGTCGGTTGTGTTTACCGGCGGCACGCATGATACGGCGGCGTATCTGCGCGCTGGTGATGCCTTCGTGCTGCCCTCGCGCACGGAGGGGATGCCGGTGGCGTTGCTCGAAGCGATGGCGTGTGGTGTGCCGTGCGTTGCCACGCGCGTCGGCGGTTCAGTGGAGGCGATTGAGGACGGGACGTGCGGGCGTCTGGTGGCGCCAGAGGATGCGGGCGCCCTGGCA
>DAOTWI010000054.1:0-2004 GCA_034436075.1 Roseiflexus sp. | reverse complement strand
CGGGGGTTCGGGGCAGCCTGCGCCCGCGCCGGCGCCAGCAAGCACGCCGACGACGGACAGTTTCGTGCCGGGGGCGCAGTGGATTCTGCTGCTGGCGATGACCGACCAGGAAGCCGAGATTGTCAAGTTCACGCTCGACCAGCAGGACCCCAAGCCGCAGATCACGCTGGTGCTGCGTGGGCGCGACGACAGCGTGATCGAGGAGACCACTGGCATTACCCTGCGCCTGCTGACCAGTCGCTATGGGTTGCCGTTGCCTGAGCCGCTGCAACCGCTGGCGCTGGCGCCGGAAGAAATCACGCCGGGACCGGCGCGCCCGACGCCAACGCCGCTCCCGCAGCCGTGATCGACTGCATAATGACAGAGAACGCGGTATAATACGAGAGGGTATCCGGCGTGCGCTGCACTTCGGATGATCTCATACAGCGATGGACATGAATCTGGACGCCAGAACTGCACGCGTAGCGCCGCCCGCGCAGGTTGAGCCGGTCGCAGCCCGCGCAATCACCGTCGCCAGGGCGCGCTACGCTCAACGTTTGGTTGATCGCTCGACTGAATAACGCAACTGGCAACGCATACGACTGAGAGGGAGCCATGGCAGGAGGACCGCGAACCCCCGACGCCGCAGGTCCGGCAAAAATCCGGGTGATGATTGTCGACGATATCGCCGAAACACGCGATAATCTTGAGAAACTCCTCTTCTTCGAGAAAGATATTGAGGTCGTTGCCAAAGCCTCGACCGGGCGCGAGGCGCTGGCGCTCGCCAAACAGCACCGTCCCGACGTGGTGTTGATGGACATCAACATGCCGGACATGGACGGAATCGCCGCCACCGAGGCGCTGTTGAGCCAGGTGCCCGAAGCGCAGGTCATCATGATGAGCGTCCAGGGAGAGCAGGATTACCTGCGGCGCGCGATGCTTGCGGGTGCACGCGAGTTCCTCCCCAAGCCCATCGGCGCCGAAGAACTCTACAGCGCCATCCGCCACGTCCATCGCCTGGCAGGCACACGACCACGCTATGTGACCACGCCGCCGCCGGGAACCGGCGGGTCCGGCGAGGAGGAGGGGGCGCAGGGGCAGATTATCGCGGTCTTCAGCCCCAAAGGCGGCACAGGCACGTCTTCCATCGCCTGTAATCTGGCAGTGGCGCTGCGCCTGCTGACGAACAAAAAAGTCGTGCTCGTCGATGGCAACCTGACGTTTGGCGATGTTGGCGCTATTCTGAATCTGGTGTCGTCCAAAACCATTGCCGACCTGGTCAATCGCATTAGCGAACTGGATCGCGACCTGCTCAACGATGTGATGGCGACCCACGCCTCGCAGGTGAAAGTTCTGCTGGCGCCGCCCAATCCGCAGACCGGCGAATTGGTGACGTCGGATCATCTGCGAACGATTCTGGAGAAGATGAAGAAGGAATTCGACTATATCATCGTCGATACGCAGGCGTCGTTCCAGGATCGCGCGCTGGCGGCGCTCGATCTGGCTGACCGGATCGTGGCGCTGATGACCCTCGAAATCCCGTGCATCAAGAATATCAAACTGTTCCTCGAAGTGGCGGAACTGCTGGAGTACCCCAAGGAAAAGATCGTACTGGTGCTCAACAAAGCCGATAATCGCCTCGGCATGCGCGTCGAGAATGTCGAAGCGAACATTCAGCACAAAGTCGCGCTGCAAATTGCCAACGCCGGGCACGAAATGACGCTGGCGGTCAATCAGGGCGTGCCGCTCGTCATCGCCAAACGCGACCTTCCCACAGCGAAGGATATCGTTGCACTGGCAAAACTGTTGAGCAGCGCGGCGCAACCTGCTGTAACCGCCAGCAAATCCGAGAAAGCGCCGGAGAAATCAGGGTTGTTCGGTAAACTACTGGCGCGGCGTTAAGCGCCGCCCATTGAGGGAGCATACCGTATGTCGCTTTTGAAACGTATCGGCGGAACTCCCGGCGCGACCGGGCAACTTCCCAATGCCCCCGCCGCCGGCGGACCGGTTGCGGCGCGCCCTGGC
>DAOTWI010000053.1:0-3971 GCA_034436075.1 Roseiflexus sp. | reverse complement strand
CGCCGCGCCCAAGGCTGCCTTCGGCGGCAATGATCCGGTCTGCTACATCGTTCAGCACCGCGTTCGCCCGCGTCGCCTCGACGGCAATCGGGTCGGTGTCGAGCGCCAGCACCTGTGCAGCCCCCAGACGCGCGGCGGCAATCGAGAGAATGCCGGAGCCGCACCCCAGATCGAGCACATGCATCCCCGGCGCGACATGCTGTTCCAGCTCGATCAGGCACAACTGCGTCGTCGGGTGCAGACCGGTTCCAAACGCCATCCCAGGGTCAAGGCGCATGATCAGGTCATCCGGCAACGGCTGGTAGTCCAGCCAGGACGGGACAATGACGATGCGCGCTCCAATCCGCTGGACGGTGTAGTACTGCTTCCAGGCGTTCGCCCAGTCTTCCTCTTCGATCTGCCGGACCTGCAGCGGACCGATCGGACGGATCATGCCGAGGAGCCACAGCCCCTGTTCGATGCGCGCGCGCGTCTCTTCGGCAATCGCATCGAGCGCCAGGTAGGTGCGCACCGTCACCGGGCGCGCCGGATCGTCGTAGTACTCCGGACCATCGTCGCCGGGGATGATCGGCGGCTCAATCGCCACGCCGCCATTGTAGCCGTAGCGCGCCAGCAACTCGCTGACCGGTTCGACAGCTTCGCTATCGCATGAAACCGAGAGTTCCAGCCACGTCACAGGTTTGGTTTGCCCGTCACTTTCCATCGCGTTCCTTGCGGCGTATCTTCGAGCGTGACGCCAAGTTCCGCCAGGCGGTTGCGCACCATGTCGGCGAGCGCGAACTGTTTCGCCTTGCGCAGTTCGCTACGCATCTCAACCAGCAGATCGATAAACGGCGCCGCCTGCTGAACAACGGGGCGCTGCGCAGTCAGCGTCAATCCGAGCACATCGACCAATTCGCGGAAGGTCGCCTGCGCCTCAGCAAAAGGCGCACCGCCAACACCCGCATCGCGCGCTGTGTTGATCGAACGCACCAACTCGAACAGCGCTGCCAGCGCCCCGGCGGTATTGAAGTCGTCGTCCATTGCGGCGATGAACCGCTCGCGCGCTGTTCGCGCCGCCGCGAGCAGCACCTCGACCGCTGGATCGGTGTCGATCATCCCGATTGGCGGTTCGAGCGCCGAGCGCAATCGCGCCAGTTTGCGCTCCTGGTCGGCGGCAATCTCCTCGCCGAACGCCAGCGGGCTGCGGTACGAACTGGAGAGCACCGTCAACCGCAGCACATCTGGATGATAGCGTTCCAGAAACTCGCGGATCGTCACCACATTGCCGAGCGACTTGGACATCTTCTCCAGTTTGTATGTGCCGTCCGCCAGCCGGGTTTGAATCTGGAGCATGCCGTTGTGCATCCAGTAGCGCGCGAACGGCTTGCCGGTCAGGCTCTCGGTCTGAGCGATCTCGTTCTCGTGGTGCGGGAAGATTAGGTCAGTCCCGCCGCCGTGAATATCGATCTGTTCGCCGAGGTGCGCCAGGTTCATCGCCGAGCACTCGATATGCCAGCCGGGGCGCCCCGGACCCCAGGGGCTATCCCAGAACGGCTCACCCGGCTTTGCCGCCTTCCAGAGCGCAAAGTCCGCCGGGTTCTCCTTGCGCTCATCGACGCTGATGCGATTGCCAGCGATCATATCATCGAGGCTGCGCCGCGAGAGTTTGCCGTAATCATGAATGGTTGAGACGCGAAAATAGACGTCGCCATCCGTCACGTATGCATGGCCCGTCTCGATCAACCGGCTGATGAAACGCTGAATCTCCGGCATCGTCTCAGTTGCGCGCGGGTAAATGTGCGCCCGTTTGACATTCAGCGCCTCGAGGTCTTCCAGGAACTCAGCGATGTACGACTCGGCGAGTTCCTTCGGATCGCGCCCAAGTTCCTTCGCCCGATTGATGATTTTGTCGTCCACATCGGTAAAATTGACGACATGCTGCACGGCGTAGCCGCGGTACTCCAGGTAGCGCCGCACCACATCGAAGACGATCGCCGACATCGCGTGCCCGATGTGCGCCCGGTTGTAGACCGTCACTCCGCAGACATACATCTTGACCACGCCGGGTTCGAGGGTCTCGAACGGTTCGAGCGTGCGCGTGAGGGTATTATAGATGCGAATGCTCATATGCGTTATATCCCATCACCGGCTACATAGCCATACTCATCGACGGTTCCATTGCCATTGGTATCGCCGAGCGCCGACCAGCACTGCGATGCGAGCGCATCATCCTCGACGTGATGTTCGAGGTGGTGATTGGTCGCAATTTCGAGTTCTGTCAGGCGTTCTTCGAGTTCGAGCACCTTAGCGCGCAGGCTGCGCAGCATTTCGCCTTCGGGGTCGGGCAGATATTCGACGCGGCGCGTTTCGCCGGTATGCGGATCGCGCTGCGCCACAATGCGCGCCGGAACGCCGACGGCAGTGGCGTGAGGCGGAACGTCCTTCACGACCACAGCGCCGCCGCCGATCCGCGCCCCTTCGCCAATGGTAATGGCGCCGAGCACACTTGCGCCGACGCCAATCACCACGCCGTCGCGCACCGTCGGGTGGCGCTTGCCGCGTTGCTTCCCGGTGCCGCCAAGAGTCACACCCTGGTAGAGGGTCACCCAGTCGCCGATTTCGGTCGTTTCGCCGATCACCACGCCCATCCCGTGGTCAATGAAGAAGCCGCGACCGATGACCGCTCCCGGATGGATTTCGATGCCGGTGAGGAAGCGACTGATCTGCGAAATCAGCCGTGGGATAAACGGCACGCCGCGGCGCCAGAGGGCATGCGCCAGGCGATGGAACAGAATCGCGTGCAACCCGGGGTAGAGCAGCACCTCCGCCAGATTGCGCGCCGCCGGATCATTGAGAAAAATCGCGCGAATATCGTCGCGTATGACGCAGAGCAGATTATCGTTGTTTCTGGACATGCAAAACCTCCCGTTCGACGGTCAATCGAAGCGCGTCACGCAAACCAGGGGCGTCATGCACGTGCAACGACGCCCCTAACGACAGATACAGGTCTGCACGACGAACCCGACCGACTGGCGGCGGGAGGCCCGGAGGAACAGATAAACGCGCCCGTCGAGGGGGCGCAGATGGCTCACGTCAGGACTCACTGGCGCCGGTCTCGCTCTTCTCACTCTTCGGCGAGCTATCACTGCTGATGCTCGCGCTGTCACTCTTGCGGCTATCGGTGATATACCAGCCTGAGCCCTTGAAGACAATGCCCACCGGCTGGAAGACCCGGCGTACCGTACCTTCTTTGCCACAACGACAAACCCGCAGCGGCTCGTCTTTGAACGACTGGAACTGCTCGAACTGCGCACCGCAAGCGTCACAGGCGTACACGTAGGTAGGCATAACCGTCAGGACCTCCTGGCATTGAGTATTGGGTTATGGAACATCTTTCCGTCCTTATTGTAGTCGATCTGTTGAGGATGATCAAATGGGGAAATGTAGGAGTTGTGTTAGAGCAATGCTCGCATCAATGGCTTGCCCAACTCTGGCGGGTCGCAGAACCGGACGACGACCTCCGGCGTGCCGTGCCACGCGGCGCAGGAACGCAACGCCGCCGCCAGACCGGTCGCCAGTTCTTCGTCCGGTTCAACGCCTGGCTCAAGGTAGAGCGCCTTGACCTCAAAGACGCCATCCTTCCGGTGCGCCTTCGGGTCGAGTCGTCCGACCAGCGCCCCGCGATGCAGGATGGGCAGTGTGAAATAGCCATACCGTCGTTTGGGCGCCGGGGTATAACACTCGATGCGATAGTCGAAGCCAAACAATTCCAGCGCCCGCCGTCGATCCCACACCACCGGATCGAACGGCGAGAGCAGCGTGGTGACGGTTGAGCGGAGCGCGCCAGCGGCAGCCGCCTGCGCCAGCGGCAGGTTGTCTGGATGAATGTACACTGGATCGCGCCACCCCTCGACGCGCGCAGTTGTAAGCGCGCCTTCGGCAGCCAGTGCAGCGGCAATGCGCGCCGTTTCCGCCTTGCTGGTGCGAAA
>DAOTWI010000052.1:0-4721 GCA_034436075.1 Roseiflexus sp. | reverse complement strand
CTTCGCCGCCGCACCGCACCACAAAAGAAGACAAGCACCGCTCTGCCGAAGGCAAAAAGAGCCATCACGCGGCTCGTCCGTAAGGTAACCGCGTAAGTCCTGTCAAATAAGGGCGACGAGCCATCATCGACGGGGCTAAAGCGCGGAGCCTTCGTGCCTTTGCGCCTTTGTGCGGACTTAATGAGGCATTGCGTCTAAAGTCCCAAACGCCGCGCTGCGTGCAACACCGCCGTCACCGTCATGCTATCGCGGATGTCGCTGCGCAGCACCATGTCCAGGACACGCTCGAAAGGCATGGCTTCGATTTCGAGAAATTCGGTATCATCTGGCGGCAGGCTCGATGGCGTCAAATCAAAGCCCAAGAACAGATGCGCAGTCTCTTCCACCACGCTTTTGGAGGTGTAGTAACTGCTGATCCACTCGAAACGTCCGGCACGGTAGCCGATCTCCTCCTGTAATTCGCGCTGCGCGGCTTCTTCGGGCGTTTCATTTTCGTACATCCCGCCGGTCGGCATTTCCCAGCGATGCCCTTCACCATAAATGTAGCGATACTGCCGGATCATTACCACCCGTCCATCGTTCAGAAACGGCAGGACGCCGACGCACTGGCCAATTCCAGGCGTCACAACGCCATAGATGGTCGTGCGACCATCGGGCAGTTCTGCGATGTCTTCGCGCAGGCGCATCCACTTGTTGCGGTAGATTTCGCGACTTGCGCGGGTGCGCCATGGGTGAGGCGACATAGAGACTCCTTTGTGTTGTACGAACATGGTATAATGCCGTCCACATTTTTTTCTACTGGAGCGTAGCCCTATCAGGGGAGTTGTATGAACCGGGTGTGTATTGGCATTACGTGTGGAACCTTCTACGATCATGACTGGTGCCCGCCCTCGATCGGGCATCGGAAGACGTATATCGACGCGGTGGTCGCCGCTGGCGGCGCGCCATTCCTGATTCCGTCCATCGACGACGAGGCGGCGTTGCGCGCCCTGTATGAACGGATCGATGGCGTGTTGCTGGCTGGCGGCGGCGACATTGAGCCGCAACACTACGGCGAGCAGCCGCTGCCTGCACTCGGCGTCGTCGATGCACTGCGCGACCGCACGGAACTTCCACTGGTGCGCTGGGCGGTCGCCGATGGGAAACCGGTGCTCGGCATCTGCCGCGGCGCGCAGATGGTCAATGTGGCGCTCGGCGGGACGCTCTATCAGGATATTCCTTCGCAACTCGGCACGTCACTCAATCACTCCGACTCCTACGCGCGCCAGGATTGGACGTACCTGGCGCACCCGCTGCGCCTGTCGCCCGGCTCGCGTCTGCGCCAGATTCTCGGCAGTGATGAGTTGCCAATCAATTCGCTGCACCACCAATCGATCAAAACGGTCGCACCAGGACTTACCGCTGTCGGCTGGGCGCCCGATGGCGTGATCGAAGCGGTCGAGAGCGCGAATGGTCACTTCCTGATCGGCGTGCAGTGCCATCCCGAGGCGCTGCAAGGCGCGACTGATCCGCGCTGGCAAACCCTGTTCCGCCGCTTCGTCGAAGCGTGTCGTCGCTTCACAGATCGCACCGCAGAATGATCTGCCGATCGCCTGTGCGCCGGAAGCCAAACCATTCGTACAGACGGCGGGCAGCGCGGTTGTATGCCTGCGTGTTCAGCGTGATCGCTTCAGCGCCGGTTGCAGCGGCATATGCAACAACTTCGTACAGCAACCGCGCGCCGATGCCCTGCCGTTGCCGATCAGGCAGCACCGCAATGCGCACCAGGTGCATCAGTCGCCCGCCGTAGTGCGCTGTCACAAATGCGTACCCAATCACGCCAGCATCGTCTTCGACCACCAGGAAGCGCGGCGTTTCGCGCAGCGCCAGCCCGATCTGAACGTCGTCCTTGCGCCACTCGGCGCTAAAACAGCGCGCGTCCACCGCCAGGATCGCCGGTATGTCGCCTGCCGTTGCTGCACGCACTCGCACCGCCGGGTTGCCCTGGGTCGGGACGTTCATGCGCGTTTTTTCGTAGACGATCACATCGGTGTCGTGAACATAGCCTGCGCGACGCAGCGCCAGGGTCAGCCAGGCGTCGGCAGGTTCACGACATGCGACGTAGACCCGCGCGGCGTCTCTGGCGCGCAGCATGGCGTGGAATGGCGGCAATAACGCATCGAGCGCCTGCGCCGTCGATAGCCTGCCGCGCAATGCCAGCGCCCGCACCCACGTAACGGCATCGTTCACCCAATCGGCAATGACCACGCCACGCGGTCGATCGCTGGCGAGCAGCAGCAGCGCTGGCGCACCGGCGAGCAGTCCCACTGTCTCTTCGACGCTGACCGTCATAAACCAGCGGTCAGCATCGTCAATCAGGCGCAACACGGTCTGCTGATCATCGAGCGCCGCCGGGCGCGTGGTCAGCAATTCGGAAGACGAAGATTGTCGCAGCACTGCCGTCTCCCGATGCGATCAGGCGCGTTGATGCGCCACGCGTCCATCGATGACCGTCATATCCACCTGAATGTCTTTGATCTCTTCTTCCGGGCAGGTGAAATAATCGCGGTCGAGCACCGCCATATCTGCCAGAAAACCGGGCGATAGCCGCCCTTTGACCTGTTCTTCGCGGGTCAGCCAGGCGCCAGCCGCGGTGCAGGCGTACAGGGCTTCTTCGCGGGTGATCGCTTCCTGTGGCGCGATCAGCGTTCCTTTCCAGGTTTTGCGCGTCACCAGGCTGTAAAGGCTGATCATCGGGTTGTAGTGCACCGTGCTGGGAATATCACTCGTTGCAATCAGTGGAATGCCACGATCCAGGTAGGTTCGCGCCGGCTTATATTGATGCGCCAGACGCTCGCCGACATCGCGGAAGAGGTCGTCCCCTTCGTAATAAATGAAGGTTGGCTGAATGACCGCGGCGATCTGGTATGTTGCCATGTGCGCCAGACTTTCTTCGGTCGCAAAGTAGGCGTGGATCAGGTTGTGGCGATGATCCTTGCGTGGCGAAGCGTCGATAATCTCGGCGAAGGCGCGCGCTGCCTCGTGATGCGCCCGGTCGCCGATGGCGTGGATGCCGATATCCCATCCCAGTGCATGCCCGCGGGCAAAGAACTCGCGCAGATCTTCCGGGTCGAGCCGGTTATAATCATACACCTTCTCTTCGCCGACGAACGGCTGAAACATCCAGGCGGTGCGACTGGTCGTGCCGCCATCAATGGCCATCTTCAACCCGCCCAGACTGAGCCAGTGGTCGCCCAATCCGCTGTACACCCCCAATTCGGCGGCGCGCGCATCGAGTTGCTCGATCGTTTCATCTTCACGGAAGCCGTGCCACGACGGCATGAGATTGGCGCGCACCAGCAACCGCCCCGCGCGCCGGGCATCCAGGTAGGCGCGCATCTCCCAGGGACACAACCCCGGATCGAGAATGCTGGTGATGCCAACCGCCAGATACGCGCGACCGGCGGCTTCCAGAGCGCCAACCGCCTGCTCAGGAGGCGGGTCGGCGATCAGGCGGCGGCAGAAGAGTTTGGCGGAGGCGCGCAGAACGCCGCTCGGCGAGCCGTCGGCGAACCGTTCGATCCTGCCTCCCTGCGGGTCGGTGGTGGACGCATGCACGCCAGCCAGTTCAAGCGCCCGGCTGTTCACGACATCCATATTGAAGAAACGTTTCAACAGCACCGGGTGATCGGTCGTTGCAGCATCGAGATCGAGACGGTTGGGCAGGCGTCCCTCGGCAAAGAGCGACTCATTCCACCCCTCGCCGATGATCCACTCGCCATGCGGCGTGTGCGCCGCCGCCTCGCGCACCATGGCGACCATCTCGGCGATCGAGGCGCACTGTTCGAGTTGCAGGCGGGTAAACTTGATCCCCAGTTCGAGCATGTGGTTGTGGGCGTCGTTGAAGCCGGGAACCACGGTGCGCCCGCCAAGATCGATCTGCTCCGTGCGCGGACTGGCGAGCGCCCGCACATCGGCATCGTCGCCAATCGCAACGACCCTGCCGTCCTTACAGGCGATTGCGGAACAACGGGGCAGTTCGGGGTCGAACGTTGTGATGGCGCCGTTGAACAGGATCAGGTCGGGCGCGAGATCGCGCGCGCGCAGAGCGGGCATGGTCGTCCTCCAGAATGCAAACAGGCGCGGGGTATTATAGCACACGCCCTTCCCGCAGAAAGCGATATGGTATAATGACCGCACACGTGTGCGGAGGCGCCTATGAGCGACGAGCGGGTCATCACCCCCAGGGCAGGCGAAGAAGATCAGCAGATCGAAAAGAGTCTGCGCCCACGCCGTCTCGCCGAGTTCATCGGGCAGGAGAAGGTTGTCGAGCAGTTGCGCATTGCGATTGCCGCCGCCAAAGGGCGCGGCGAACCGCTCGATCACACGCTGCTCTACGGTCCGCCGGGGTTGGGGAAGACGAGTCTGGCAGGCGTTCTCGCCAACGAGATGGGGGTCAACATCAAACTCACGTCGGGTCCCGCCATCGAGCGTGCTGGCGACCTTGCCGCGCTGCTGACCAACCTTCAGAAGGACGACATTCTGTTCATCGACGAAATCCACCGCCTGAACCGGGCCATCGAAGAAGTGCTCTACCCGGCGATGGAAGATTTTGCGCTCGACATCATGGTTGGGAAGGGACCGGGGGCGCGCAGCCTGCGCCTGAAACTGCCGCGTTTCACCGTGGTCGGCGCCACCACGCGCCTGGCGTTGCTGACGTCGCCGCTGCGCGACCGCTTCGG
>DAOTWI010000051.1:0-6949 GCA_034436075.1 Roseiflexus sp. | reverse complement strand
GGCGCCGGGCGCGCGGCGTTGCGCGACAGAACGATCCATGTCGAATACCTGAAGGATGTCGTTGCTGCATGCGGGATGCGCCGCGAGGAACACGTCGCGAGGCAGCGCCGAGAGCGCAATCCCGCGCTGCTCCGCCTCGCGCACCAGCCTGCCGACCACGTGGTGCGCTTCACGAAATGGTACGCCGCGCGCCACCAGATAATCAGCGACATCGGTGGCCAGCATCGCGTCGTCGAGCGCCGCACGCATACGGTCATGGCGGAAGCGGGCTGTCGCTACCGCTCCGGCAGCAACCGGCAGCGCCAGTTCGAGCGTGTCAGCAGCGTCGAACAGCGGTTCCTTGTCTTCCTGCAAGTCTTTGTCGTAGGCGGACGGCAATCCTTTGAGCACGGTCAACACAGTGACCAGGTCGCCGATGAGTCGTCCGGCTTTGCCGCGCAGCAGTTCGAACGAATCAGGGTTTTTCTTCTGCGGCATGAGACTCGATCCGGTGCTGTAGGCGTCAGCAAGAACGACGAAACCGAACTCGGCGCTGCTATAGATGATCATGTCTTCTGCCAGGCGGCTGAGGTGTACGCCGATCAGCGCCGCGCAGAACAGAAACTCGGCAATAAAATCGCGGTCGCTGACGGCGTCGATGCTGTTGGGAGAAATCGCTGCCATGCCCAGGTCGGCGGCGAGCGCCATACGGTCGATTGCCAGCGGCGTGCCGGCAATTGCGCCTGAGCCGAGCGGCAGCACCGCCGTTCGTTGTGCGCAGTCCGCCAGGCGCTCGCGGTCGCGTTGCAGGGGCCAGAAGTACGAGAGCAACCAGTGCGCGAGCAGAACCGGCTGAGCGCGCTGCAGGTGGGTATAGCCGGGCATGACGGCATCGCCTGCGGCTTCCGCCTGCGCCAGCAACGCCTGTTGCAGCGCGCGCACGCCGTCATCAATGCGCTGGATCGCGCCCATCGTCCAGAGCCGCACATCGGTCGCTACCTGGTCGTTGCGGCTGCGCCCGGTGTGGAGTTTCCCGGCGACTGTACCGGCGAGTTCTCCCAGCCGTCGCTCGACGGCGGTGTGAATGTCTTCGTCGGTTGGAAGCGCTGCGAAGCGCCCTTCGTCGAACTCGGCGAACACAGCGTCGAGACCCGCCAGCAGCCTATCCCGCTCCTCTGCCGAAATTACCCCCGCCTGCGCCAGCTGGCGCGCCCACGCCCTGCTTCCGCGAATATCCTCACGCCACATGCGCTGATCGAACGGGAATGAATTGTTGAACCGCGCCATGAGTGCGTTGATGCCTTCGTCGAAACGACCGCCCCACATCGTTTTCTCCTTCCGAGAACCGAGAACCGAGAACTGAGAACCGAGAACTGAGAACTGAGAACCGAGAACTGAGAACCGAGAACCGAGAACTGAGAACTGAGAACCGAGAACTGAGAACTGAGAACCGAGAACTGAAACTGATCTCGGTTCTTGGTTCTCACCCCTCAATCCTCACCCTTGCCACATCCATCCACTGCGCTCCCGGCACGGCGTGCAGCCCCCAGCCGAACCTGCCGTGCGGCGTGGCGATCAGCCACTGGTTATCGACCCACGCGACGAAGCCGAGCGGGCCGCGCGGCGCGCAGTCGGTTTCGTGAACGACCTGGCCATCGATCAAAAAACGTGCGCCGCTGGTCAGCCATTCGAGCGTGTACGCGCGGAATGTGTCGTCCGGCGGCGGGATGAGCGTCTCGCTGACCGCCAGCGCGCGCTGAACGCGCTGCCAGAGCCGGTCGTAGACGCCAGGGAAACGGTTCGCCAACAGCACGAAGGGCGCTGCCGGCGCCCATGCGAGCGCCCTGCGGGTCGTGGCATCGATTGTGGCGACTTTCCAGCCAAAACCGGGGACGCCATGCGCAAGCGGCATATCGGCAGGCGGCGAGGCATAGAAGAACCAGATTGCAGCAGGCAGCACCGGCAACACCTTGCCGATCGGCGAAATCGGCGCATTCCAGAAGCCGAAGCCCGCCGTTCCCGCAATCGGCGTCCCCACCCGCGCCACGACGGTCATACGCAGTGGCGCGCGCCAGGGAAAACGCTCGCGCGGCAGACCGGTGTAGTCGTCGATCTGCGCATTGGCATAGCGCCGGTTCGTCGCGCCAGCCACGATCAAGCGCAGCCCATCCGGCGTTACAACCAGGCGCCCGCCGCCAGTCTGTGTGCGCCGCCAGCATGACTGCGGCCTGGGACGAAATGTTTCATTCATACCCATTTCCTGAAACAACCACGCCCCCGGATCACTCCAGGGGCGCAGCCGCGCCACGAGCGTGGAGGCGCGTGCAGGTCCTGCATATTCATTGTTACCGGCAGTCGTAACCATTCGATAACCATCCACCGTAGTTATGGGCGTGTATGTGGTATTACAGGTTGTCGATCGGTATCGGCGCGATTGGATCGGCAAGTTCAAACCCCAGGATGCGCGAGTAGAAGTAGAGTTCGGCTTCCAGCGCGCGAATGATCGTCTCCGCTTTGCGGAAGCCATGCTGCTCACCCTCGAACGCCAGATACGCCACCGGAATGCCCTTCGCGCGCAGCGCCGCCGCCATGCGCTCGGATTGATCCGGCGGCACGACTTTGTCCTCCAACCCTTGCAGGAAGATCACCGGGCAGTTAAGTTGTTCGATATGATGGATCGGCGAACGCGCATGGTAGATGTCGACGCGCTCAGGGTACGGTTCCACCAACCGGTCGAGGTAGCGCGACTCGAACTTATGCGTGTCGCGCGCCAGCGCCTCGAGGTCGCTAACGCCAAAATAACTGGCGCCAACCTTGAACACGTTGCGAAAGGCGAGCGCTGCCAGGGTGGTGTATCCGCCAGCGCTGCCGCCAGCAATGATCAGGCGCTCCGGGTCTGCCAGCCCCTGCGCCGCCAGATATGTCGCCGCGTTGCAACAGTCATCGACATCGACGATCCCCCACCGGCCGTCGAGGCGTTGCCGGTAGGCGCGCCCGAATCCGGTGCTGCCGCCATAGTTCACATCCATCACTGCAATGCCGCGACTCGTCCAGAACTGAATGCCCAGATCGAACGATGCTGACGTTGCACCCGTCGGTCCGCCGTGGCTCAGGACAAGCAATGGCGGCTTTTCGCCCTCCGGCGCACGGAAATCGCGGTTGTGCGGCGGGTAGTAGAAGCCGAATGCCGTCACGCCGCCTTCAGTCGGAAACTCGATCACCTGCGGCGTCGAGATAGAGCCAGGGTCGATCTGCGTCTCCATTGAGCGGCGAATGGTCGTCAGCGCGCCATTCGTCAGATTGAGCATCACCAGTGCGGCAGGCGCGGCGGGTGATGCGCCAATGAAGAAGACCCTGCTGCCAGCGGCGCGCGGACCGGTGAACCCGAAATCGCTAAACGGCAGATCGAGTGGCGCCAGGGTTCCGCTCTGCACATCGAGCGTCGCCATTTTATCCTCGCCGCGCTCGATGTATGTGCAGATCAGGCGATCTGCCGACGCGAGAGCATAGGTGCGCGCGCCGAAGACCCAGAGCGGTAGACCGAATTCGGCTTCCATTGGGCAGAGCGCCTCAACCGCGCCGTTGCGCCAGCGGTAGAGGTTCCACCAACCAGTGCGCTCGGCGACGAAGTAGAGCGCACCATCAGGTCCCCATGCTGGCTGAAATGCCGCATCGTCGGGACCGCCAGCGATCCGTTCCGCCGGTCCGGGCGATCCATCCTCGCGCAGCGGCGCGACCCACAGTTCAGCGGCATCCCACGGCATGTTCGGATGGTTCCAGGAGAGCCACGCCAGCCATTGCCCATCCGGGCTGAGCCGCGGATTGGCGTAAAAATCCGCGCCTTCGACCAGCACCTGCTGTTCGGCGGTTCCGTCGAGCGGAATGGCGACGATCGTATTGACCGCCTCGCCACTGCCGGAGTGGTCCTCACGCACGCCGATCAGCCGGTTGCGCTGGCGGTCAACCTCAAAATCGGCGTAGCGCAGCGGCGCTTCGGGCGTGATCGGCTCCGGCGCTGCGCCGGGTTGCTGGCGGTAGAGGCGCTGATCGGCAAAGTTGCTGAAATAGACGATCCCCTGATCAACCGTGTATGGCGCTCCTCCGTATTCGTGGACGCGAGTGCGGACATTGAAGCCGGGCGGCGTGACATCGGTGATCGCGCCGTCGGCGGTGCGCCGCACCACGACCACACGCCCTCCCTCGGCGGGACGCCCCTCGAGCCAGTAGACGTCGTCGCCGTCGAGCGCAATGCTGCTGAGAGACACTCCCGACGTTGCGACCAGCGCTGCGGTGATTGGCGAGCGCCACGAGCCGTAGGGCGCGATCTGCGGATTGGTCATTGCGTGTTCCTTTGTTGGCATGAGGGTATAACTTCGGTTATACTCAGACCTATGAAAACAGCCATTTCACTTCCCGATGCTCTCTTTCACGAGGCAGAACAATGTGCTCAGGCGCATGGTCTCTCGCGGAGCGAACTGTATGCGCGCGCGCTGGCGTTCTATCTCCAGGTTCACCGGCGGCAAAGCATCACCGATGCGCTCAACCAGGTGTACGCCGATGAGCCGGGCGTCCTCGATCCTGCCCTG
The DNA here is from genome assembly GCA_034436075.1 of Roseiflexus sp. Classification (GTDB taxonomy): domain Bacteria; phylum Chloroflexota; class Chloroflexia; order Chloroflexales; family Roseiflexaceae; genus Roseiflexus. Next base: position 2,384 of record DAOTWI010000051.1, on the reverse strand, counting down.
CGCGCTGCACAGGCAACTGTTCTGGTAAATGAGGACTGGTGATGCACTATCAGCACATTGTCACACTCGACACAAGCGCGCTCGATCAAAGGGTTGGCTGGCTGACAGCGCGCACGATACAAAACGTTGTCTCCTCTCGCCTCGTTCCTCTCGCCTCATCCCCCTTGGCTGGCTGACAGCGCGCACGATGCACAACGTTGAACAGGGAATCCGGCTGGCGCTCGAATTATAACGGATGTTGTGCGGCTGCCTGGTTTATTCCTGCGCACGAGAATCGCGCAACCGGTAGAGCATCTCTCCCGCTTTCGGAACGAGGAGCACGCCTTCCGCCTCGCGTCCCGCCCAGGATGCGATGTCAATCGTCGCCGGGTCGCGGTAGCCGACGTTATGAGCCGCGCAGCGTTCCGCTGAAATGCCGGTCGCCAGCGTCACGCGGATGCGCGGTCGTTCGCCGTCGAGCGGGTCGTACTCGCCCACACCTGCCAGGTGCGTGCTGTGCGCCAGGACGCCCCACGGATAGTGTTGGAAGCGGTCCCACTGCTTGACGAAATAATCGCGCACGTGGTAGCCGATGGCTGCCAGGGTTGCGCCGTGGGTGACGCTGAACTCGGTGATGTGTGGCGCATAGATGATCACCTCGCCGCCGTCCGCCACGACTGGCTCGACTTTGTACATCCCCTTGGCAGCAGTCCACATGTCCTGGTACATTGGCGGCACAACCGACAAAACTTGCTGGAAGGGGCGATCAACGTAGCGGATGTGCACCTGCGCTGAGAGGCGAGCGGCTGCCTGCCACGCTTCTTCCGGCGAACCGGTGAAGATGCCGCGGATCTGCCCGTCTTCTGGCGCAACGACGACCGCCACGCAGTACTTTGGCGTCGGCACAAGCGCCGCCGCATGGTCGATCAGGCGGCGCACCGGCGTGACGCCTGGCACGCCGATGATGGCGTAACTGGTGATCAATGCGCCGAGCCAGTGCGACACATCGATCACCTCGCGCCCGCTGATGCCGGGGAACAGGTATTTGTTGCCGCCGGAGAACCCGACCACCTCATGGGGAAAGACCGGTCCGCAGATCAGCAGACAGTCGTACTCCAGCGCCATGCGGTTGATCTGCACCTCGACCGGCACACCCAGCAGCCCGTTGCTCAGGGTTTCGATCTCGGATGCGGGAATGACGCCGACCGACGCAAATGTTGCAGGGTCGTCCCAGCGATGGTTGAACACGCGCACGCCGCGAAAGGTCGTCTCCCATTCGCCTGGGCGCACCCCCAGATGACGGTCAATCTGCGCTGCGGTCATTGGCTGGTGGGTGCCGAGGGCGATCAGCACGTCGAGCGCGGCGACGCGCGGCGTGAGCGCGGCGTGGATGCTGCGGAACAGCAACGGCAGCGGCACGGTGCGTGTCCCATCTGGAGCAATCAACAGCACTCGCTTTCCATCGACATCGAGCGATGCCGTGCCGTTGTGTATGATTGAGGCAACCTCATCTTCCATCTTCATGCTTTTTCCCTTCGCACCTGCAACCTTCCCCTAAGACCCTTGAGGTCAGCTGGCGCCCAAACAGGGAGCAAGAATCATTCCGCCAGAGGGACTTTGTCACAGACAGCGGTCAATGGCAAAGACCTCAAGGGTCGGATACATTCGCGGCGCACTGCTCGCAAGAATGCTATAATCAAACGTATGTCGATACGCACGCGCCTGACACTTTCATACGTTGGTTTTTTTGCGATTGCGCTGCTGACGCTGCACGTCGGATTGTACCTCATTGTGCGCAGCGTGTTGTTGAACAGCGTCGATAACGAATTGCGCCTGGGGATCGAGGTGTTGCGCCGCGGGTTCGCCGAGAGCAATCAGACAGCCTACGGGTTCTTCCGCGACGATCAACTGCGTGCCATTCTGCTGCGCCAGCCGCCGGTGCGCGATTTCGAGGCGACCAGCCTGTATGTTCAGTTCTTCGACGCCAAGGGCGATCTCGTCGGTCGCTCGCCAAACATTGGCGACGGCAATCTGGCGACGGCGCTCGCGCTCGATGAACAGCGTTTCGCGCTGGCGCTCGACGGGGCGGAACAGATCACGACCATTGAATACGGCAATGTTCAGGTCCGCGAGTTGATAGCCCCGCTCCGGTTCTTCAACCCGGTCACGCGCCGCGAGGAGATCGTCGGGGTGTTGCAGGTCGCGCGGTCGATGGCGGAAATCCGGTATGCGTTGCAACTCCTCTTCTATGCGCTGACGGTTGGCGGCGTGGTGGTGCTGCTGGCAGCCGCGCGCGGCGGCGCATGGCTGACGCGCGCCGCATTTCGCCCGATCGATGAGATTGCACAGACGGCGCAGAGCATTGTGCGCGCCGAGGACCTGAGCCGCCGTATTCCGACCCCGCC
>DAOTWI010000050.1:0-6393 GCA_034436075.1 Roseiflexus sp. | reverse complement strand
GACCATGGCGCCGGGCGCGCCGACGATCGCTCCAACCACGCCCCCTGCGGCGCCTGCGCCAGCGATCAAGGTGCTGGCGGCGCAGTCGTTCCTGGCGGACATCGCACAGAATGTTGCTGGCGACCGGTTGACGGTTGAGGCGCTGATTCCGCCTGGCGTCGATCCGCACATTTTCGAGCCAACGCCTGCGGATGTGCGCAAGGTTGCCGACAGCAACGTGCTGATCGTCAATGGCGCCGGGTTTGAAACATTCCTCGCCAGTCTACTGGACAATGCAGGTGGTGAGCGCCTGGTCATCGAAGCCTCAAAAGGACTGACCAGCCGTACCGCGCGTGAGGGCGAAGTTGCGGTGATGAGCCCCGACGAACTGGGCGATGCGCTGTGCGTTGAGGCGGCAGACCTTTCTCCGGCAGCGGAGGAAATCACCGCTGGCGCCAGCCGGTCATCCGCCGCAGAGATTGGCAAGCACAACGAAGAAGCGCATGGACACGACCATGCCCACGACCACGAGCACGAGCATGGCGGCATGTTCTGGCAGGTGGCGCTGACCCGTCAGACGGACGGGACATATGCCGGTTTCCTGAAATGGGACGCCGAGGGCGGTGAGATTGCCATTGCTACGAGCGGCGGCGCGCTCGCTGTGACCGGCATCAATGCCACGACCGCAGTTGAAGCCGAGGAAACGCTGACCCTCGCCTGCTCCGGGTTGACCCGGGCGATGATCATGGATGTGGAGAAGGGGGAGTATCTTCTGGCGCTGAGCGGTTTCCGCGAACCGCAGGCGACGCTGATGATCAGCACACCCGGCGGTCATCATCACCACGACGAGGGTGATCCGCACTTCTGGCTCGACCCGACGAAGGTTGTCACGTATGTCGCCAATATTCGTGACGGGCTGATCAGCGTCGATCCCGCCGGCGCCGATGTGTACCGCGCCAATGCCGAACGGTACATTGCGCAACTCAACGACCTGGATCGTTTCATTGCCGGAGAGGTTGCAAAGATTCCCGAAGCCAATCGCAAACTGGTCACCAACCACGAAAGCTTCGGGTATTTTGCCGACCGCTACGGCTTCCGCATTATTGGCACAATTGTGCCGGGCGTCAGCACCGGTGCATCGCCATCGGCGCAGCAACTGGCGCGATTGACCGACCGCGTGCGTGCAACGGGGGCGAAGGTGATCTTCCTGGAAACCGGCGCCAATCCGCAACTCGCCGAACAACTGGCGCGTGAGACTGGTATTGGCGTTGTATCGGATCTCTACACACACTCGTTGTCCGATGCTGATGGACCTGCACCAACATATCTCGATATGATGCGGTACAATGTTAAGCAAATTGTCGAGGCATTGGGGCAGGGATGACACGTTCGCAACAGATTGCATCCGAGCCAGCGCACCTGGAGATCGAGCGCCTGACCGTCGCCTATGGGCGACGGCGGGTGCTCGATGACCTTTCGTTTCGCGTGGAATATGGCGAACGAGTGGTGATGGTCGGTCCGAACGGCGCCGGGAAATCGACGCTCTTCAAGGCGCTGGTTGGGTTGGTGAAGCCGCAGAGCGGCGCGATTCGCATTCACGGGTTGCCGCCTGGCGCGCATCAGGACTGTGTCGCGTATGTGCCGCAGCGTGAAGAGGTGGATTGGCGCTTTCCGGTGACAGTCACTGACGTGGTGATGATGGGGCGCTTCGGGCGGCTCGGCTGGTTCCGGCGCCCCACCCGCGCTGATCGCGCCGCTGTCGAGCGCGGTCTGGCATTGATGGGCATTGCGCACCTTGCGCATCGCCCGATCGGCGAACTTTCCGGCGGGCAGCAGCAGCGGGTGTTCCTGGCGCGCGCGCTGGCGCAGGAACCGCATATTCTCCTGCTCGATGAGCCGTTCACCGGCGTGGACGCGGCGACGCAGGAGGCGACACTCAGCGTGCTCGACGCACTCCGTGATCAGAAGGTGACGATCATCCTCTCAACGCACGACCTCGGACTCGCAGCGGCGCGTTTCGAGCGTGTGCTCCTCATCAACCGGCGACTGATCGGAGACGGTCCTCCGGCGCAGGCGTTGCGGCGCGAACTGCTGACCGAGGCGTTTGGCGGGCAGGTGCTGATGTTGCCGGACGGATCCATGCTGGTCGATCAGTGCGCCTGCAATCAACCTGAACCAGAAAGCATCGTGGTCAAATGAACACCCTGTGGTCCTGGATCGTTGCGCCGCTCGCGTATGGCTTTATGCAGCGCGGGATGCTGGCGGCGATGCTGGTCGGAGTTTTGTGCGCCATTGTCGGATGTTATGTTGTATTGCGTTCGATGGCATTCCTCGGCGATGCGTTGGCGCACGCCGTGTTGCCCGGCGTTGCCATCGCCTACCTGATGGGAACGAATCTGACGGCGGGCGCACTGGTCGCCGCCATCGCCGTGGCGCTGCTGATCAGTTTTTTTTCGCGCCAGGGAGCGATCAAAGAGGATACCGCCATCGGCATCGTCTTTGCCGCGGCGCTCGCATTGGGTGTGGCGCTGATCAGCAGCGTGCGCACCTACGCCGTCGATCTCACCCACATCATGTTCGGCAATGTGCTGGGCGTTAGCCCGGCAGACCTCTGGCTGATCGCGGGGATTGGCGCTGCGGTCTTGCTGACCGTCCTGGCGTTCTACCGCCAATTCCTGGTGGTCGCCTTCGACCCGGTGCTGGCGGCGACGCAGCGCCTGCCGGTCGAGCGGTTGCGGCTCCTGCTCCTGCTCCTGATTGCGCTCACGATCGTCGTTTCGTTACAGACGGTCGGCGTGGGTTTGGTGGCGGCGATGCTGGTGACGCCGGGCGCAACCGCGTATCTGGTGACCCGGCGCCTGCCCGCGATGATGGTGGTTGCCGCGCTGATTGGCGCCGTTTCGAGCATCTCCGGTCTGTATCTGAGTTACTATATGAATATCGCGTCTGGCGCCGCAGTCGTGCTGGTTGCCACGGCAATCTTTACCATCATCTTCCTCGCAGCGCCAGGACGCGGCGTGCTGTGGCGAGGAGGGCGGTGAGCATTCGCCCTCTCGCCGCTGTTCTACTGCCCAGACGCTGCATTCCTCGCCATCTCGGCAACGAGCGGATCGCTGATGCTCAAGCCGTAAATGGCGATCAGCCCGATTGTGCCAGCAACGATCAGGTAATAGAACGTGGGAATGGCCGTCTTGCGCAGTGTTGCGCCTTCCTGTCCCAGCAACCCGACGGTTGCTGAGGCGGCGACCACATTGTGAATGGCGATCATGTTGCCCGCTGCTGCGCCGACGGATTGCAGCGCCACAATCGCGGCGCCTGAAATCAGCAGCCGCTCGGCGACGCCATGCTGGAAGAGGCTGAACATCAGGTTGCTGACCGTGTTGCTGCCAGCAATGAACGCGCCCAACGCCCCGATCGTTGGCGCAAAGAGGGGCCAGATGCCGCCCACATTCACGGCGACCCACTCCGCCATGCTGATCGGCATGCTGGCGATGCCGAGGGCGTTGACCCCGGAGTTGATGTAGACGCGCACCATCGGCACAGTGAAGATCAGCACAAAGCCCGCGCCAAGAATGACCTTGCTCGAATCGCTGATAGCCGCCTGAAGTTCGTTGCGGCTCATGCGGTGGAGGAAGAACGTGATCAGCACCACCACCACCAGGATCGACGCTGGCAGATAGAGCGGCGTCGTCGAGGCGGTGATGCCGGTGCCAAAAATGTCCTTCCATTCGAGCTTCAGGATCGAGCGCAGCGTCGAACCAATCGGCAGCTGCGGCAGGCGGGTCAGCACCAGGAAGAACGCCACGAGCAGATATGGCCCCCACGCCAGCCACGTGCTCATCGACTTTTTGCTCGTCAGGTCATCGAGTTTCATCTCGATCTGACCGAGCCATTCCGGTTGCCACTCACTCGCGGGGGCAAAATCCCATGTATCCTTCGGCAGCAGAAACCCGCGCCGCGCCGCTGTCACGACGATCGCCAGCCCCACCAGAGCGCCAAGCAACGATGGGAACTCCGGTCCGAGCAACAATCCGGTGAGGGTATAGGGAATGGTGAACGCCAGACCGCTAAAGATCGCAAACGGCGCCATCGACAACCCTTCCGTCCACGATTTGTTCTTGCCGAAGAAGCGGGTCATCATCACAACCATCAGGAGCGGCATAAGCGTTCCGGTAATGCCATGGATGACCGCTGCGCGCATCGTGATGAGGCGCAGATAGTCGTTGAACGTCAGACCGATCGCTGCGAGTTGCGCTCCCAGTTCGGGCGTATCCAACCCGCCGCGAACACCGACCAGGATTGGCGTACCCACAGCGCCAAACGTCACTGGCGTACTCTGCACCATCATGCCAATCATCACCGCTGCCATCGCCGGAAATCCGAGCGCCACCATGAGCGGTGCGGCAATCGCAGCCGGCGTGCCGAACCCCGAAGCGCCTTCGATAAACGAACCGAACAGCCAGCCGATAATAATCGCCTGCACCCGACGGTCGGCGCTGATGTTGCTGAACCCGTTGCGGATAACAGCGACGGCGCCGGAGTGTTTCAGCGTGTTGAGAAGCAGAATGGCGCCAAAGATGATCAGCAGGATGTCGAAGGTAATGAACAACCCCTGGATGGTCGATGCAATCACCCGGATTGGCGCGACCTGCCAGGCAAAGAGGGCGATGAGCACAGCGACGACATACACAATCGGCATTGCCCGGCGCGCGGGCCAGCGCAGACCGACGAGCAATACCGCGGCGACCAGAATAGGGCTGAATGCCAGAAACGCTTGCAGACCAAGATTCACGTCCGTACCTCCCGTTTCATCATCGAACACGCGCAGACGTCGCTCCAGAACGCTGCGCATGCGAAACTCTCCCGGCACGCGCCGGGTGTGCCACGGTCATGGTGTCGTTGTTGGACGGAGATTTCGTAGCGCCGGGCACATCATAGCAGCATGTCCGCCCGATTTCTGATAATTGTTGTCAACAGGTCATAACGAATTGGTAACTTTTAGATGAGAGGTGAGAGGCAAGAGGCGAGAGGTGAGAGGCAAGAGGCGAGAGGTGAGAGGGTAGGGGCGCGCCAGCAGTGCGCCTCAGCGTGTGGCGCTCTCGATTAAGGCGGTGCGGTGCGGCAGCATCGCCGCCGCACCGCACCGCAAAAGAAGGCAAGTACCGCTCTGCCGAAGGCAAAAAGAGCCAGCACGCGGCTCAGGAGACTCTTATCTTCTCTTCACGCGATCTGAAAATGACGCTGCTACAATACGAAGAGATATGGATTTCTTGAATGCGAGGAGCGAATGGATACCGATGATCGCCCGATAGGGCGCATTCTTACCCGGCGCGAAGTGCTGGCGCTGCTCGGCGCTTCCGCCGCTGCACTCCTGAGCGGCTGCGGCGCGACAGGATCGAGTGGAACGACGGGAACGCCGCCGGGAAGCGCGCCGACCAGTGCATCGCTCTCGCCTGAAGCGACTGCCGCGTCTGCTGTGCAGCCGTCGCCGGTGGCAACGCTGGCGCCGATCGCCACCCCCGTCGAACCTTCTGCGATGCCAACGGCAGCGCCGACGGTCAGCGCCGATACCGGGATCAGCAGACCGGTTCCGGCATGCGTGGTGCGCCCTGAGCAGATGGAGGGTCCGTTCTTTGTCGATACGCAACTGAACCGCGCTGATATTCGTTCTGACCCTGCCAGCGGCGTGGTCAAAGAGGGATTGCCGCTGCTGCTCACGTTCGTGGTCAGTCAGGTCAGCAGCGCCGGGTGTGCGCCGCTCGAAGGCGCGATGGTGGATATCTGGCACTGCGATGCCCTGGGGGTCTATTCCGGCGTGCGCGACTCGCGCAGCGACTCGCGCGGGCAGCAGTGGCTGCGCGGCTACCAGATGACCGACTCGAACGGCATGGCGATCTTCACGACCATTTATCCCGGCTGGTATCCGGGGCGCACGGTGCACATTCATTTCAAGATTCGCGCCACTACTGCCGCCGGGCAGGCCTATGACTTCACCTCGCAACTTTACTTCGACGATGCCATCAGCGATGCCGTGTTCGCCCAGGCGCCCTACGCCGGCCGGGGACGCCGCCCGACCCTCAATCAGAACGATGGCATTTTCCGGCAGAGCGGCAGCCAGTTAATGTTGAACCTGACCCCATTCGATCAGGGGTATGCGGCGACGTTCGAGCTTGGGGTGGATCTGGGGTAGGGGTTAGGAGTTAGGAGTTAGAAGTTAGGAGTTAGAAGTTAGGAGTTAGGAGTCAGCGGTTAGAGGTTATGCGTGGGTGGCGGGTCAGGTGTTCACACCGCCTGGTTCAATCAGTGAACGGTGGGCGGCACGCGCAAGGTCTGACCACCCTTCGTGGTTCTTCGTGGTCTTCGTGGCAGGGCGGGCGCCGACGCGCGCCGCCGGGTGGACGAGAGGCGCACGGG
>DAOTWI010000049.1:0-4104 GCA_034436075.1 Roseiflexus sp. | reverse complement strand
CGCCGCGCCGCCGGACGCCGACGAGCGCCACATCGCGCACGCCGGCGTTGCGTTCGGCAATCTCGTGCGCGATGCGTGTAATCGCGCGCCGAATGTCGTCGGCATCGAGGATCTGCTTTTCAACCATCGCCGCTACCCTTCGAGCATCTTTTTCAGATTGCTCAACGATTGTTCCAGGTCTTTCTGGTTCTGGCGTTCAACGAACAGTTTGTCGAGAATCCCGCCGATCAGCGCGCCGCCTGGAACCGTGTAATCGATGCGCACGTGCACGTGTGTACCGCTCATCTCCGGCATCACCCGCCAGGACCAGACATTCGACAGATCGCCGCTGCCCTCTTCGCGCAGGTAGCGCCCCGGTTCGATAGCGGCGAATGTCGTTGTGCCGCGAAACGTCAACGTTCCTGCCATTTTGAACGTCCACGCGAACGTGTCGCCGACGTTGCGCCCGGTGACGCTGTGCACTTCTTCCAGTCCAACCACCCAGCGCGGGGACTCTTCGACGCGCAGTAGCGCGTCGAACACCGTGTCGACCGGCGCGTTGATGAAGATGCTGTGCTCAACTGATGACATCGTTCGCCTCCTTGATGATATGTTCTGTGTCCGGCGGCAGTGCAGCGCGCTTCATTGCCGCACGATCTCGGTTATAATCATGATCCGTCCAGCATACGACCCGACAACCGCCCGCATACGACTCGCAAGCATTCCAGGCGTCTGTATGATGAACCGCAGCACAACGATCTACATTGGGCTTGGCAGCAACCTTGGCGATCGCGTTGCGCGATTGCGGGAAGCGGTTGTGCGTTTGAGCCAGATCATCGACATAACCCGCGTCTCGCGCTTGTATGTCCATGCGCCGCTTGGCTACGTCAGCGATGATGCCTTTATCAATGCCGTCGTCGAAGGACGCACCACACTCAAACCGCTGGGTCTCCTCGCCGAACTTCAGAAGATCGAGCGCGCGATGGGGCGGCGTCGAGGCATTCAGTACGGTCCGCGTCCTATCGATCTCGATATTCTCTTCTATGGCGCCGCGCAAATGGAATCGCTCGAATTGACCATCCCGCATCCGCGACTGGCTGAACGTGCATTTGTGCTGAAACCGCTTGCCGAAATTGCGCCGAACCTGATGCATCCCGTGCTGTACTACACCATCACACAGTTGCTCTCCAATGTCGATGACGCTGATCAGGTGAGGTTGTACGGACCGGGCAATTCCTGAACAACGCCCGTTGTGCAGCACATTATACGCCCAACTCCGCCCGCAGATCCGCGATCGCTCCTTCGAGGTCACGCGCCAGCGCCAGGCGATCCGCTTCGGGCAGGAACGCTGCGCGCGCACCGGTCAGCGTCAGGCGCGCCAGATCATCGGCAGTGAACCCGAAGCGCCGGGCTGCCAGGCGATATTCGTTGCACAGGGTTGTGCCGAAAAAGACCGGATCATCGGTGTTAATGGTCAACGGCACGCCTGCATCAAAGAGGCGCCGCAGCGGGTGCGCATCGAGCGTGGGAATGGCGCCTGTCCGTATGTTGCTGGTGGGGCAGACATCCAGCACAATGTCGTGGGTTCGCAGGTAGGCGAGCAGTGCTGGATCATCGATGCTGCGAACGCCGTGCCCCAGACGACGGACGCCGAGCGCTTCGATAGCGCCCCAGATGCTGGCAGGACCGACGACTTCGCCGGCGTGCGCCATCACCTGCAATCCGGCGCGGCGGGCAGCAGCGAAGACCTCGGCGAACGGCTCCGGCGGGTGGTTGATCTCATCGCCGCCAATCGACCAGCCGACCACGCCGCGCTTCATGTTGCGAATGGCGCTTTCCAGCAGGCGCCACGCCAGATCGACGCCGAACTGTCGTCCGTAGTCGAACACCAACCCCACGCGCACGTTGTACTCACGCGCAGCACGGGCAAAGCCAGCAGCCGCTCCCTGCACCACCTCATCGAGATCGAGGGCGCGCCGGTGATACTGCACCGGTGAAATCATCACCTCGGCGTAGCGCACGTTCTGTTCTGCCAGATGCGCGCCCAGTTCATAGGCGACCTGCTCGAAATCGCGCCCGGTCGCCAGGGATTGCGCCAGCACCATGAAAACGGTGAGGAATTCGTGGAAATGATGGTAGTTGAAGAGTTGCGCCACCCCTGCCTCGTCGCGCGCTGGCAGATCAACGCCGTTGCGCGCGGCAAGCGCCAGCAGCGTGGCTGGTCGAATGGCGCCTTCCAGGTGCAGGTGCAATTCAACCTTAGGCATGCGGACGATGAACTCGTCGAGCGCCGAGATGAGTTGCTGCTGGGTGCTCACCGTCACCTCATCTTGTATCGGGCTGGATGGCAGCCCTGCTGGATACGACATCCAGCGCAACGCGCCGGGCGCTCACCGTCGCCGCTATCGGGCGGCGACGGCTTCGAGGCGCTCGGCGTTGTCGGCAATGATCAGCGCATCAATCAGACGATCAAGATCGCCAGCGAGGATGCCCGGCAGATTGGAAAAATTCTGCCCAATCCGATGGTCGGTTACCCGGTCTTGAGGGAAGTTGTAGGTGCGAATCTTCTCGGCGCGTTCGCCGGCGCCGACCTGCGCCAGACGCGACTCGCCCAGTTCCTTGCGGCGCTTCTCTTCTTCGCGAGCATAGAGGCGCGCGCGCAGCACCGCGAGCGCCGACGCCTTGTTCTTCAACTGCGAACGGCTGTCCTGGCAGGTGACGATGATCTCCTCCGGCGTGCCGGGCTTATAGACAATCCGCACCGCCGAGTCGGTCGTGTTGACGCCCTGGCCGCCGTGCCCGCTTGCCCGGAAGACATCGACCCGGTAATCAGACGGATTCAATTCGATGTCGGTCTCTTCGACCTCGGGCAACACCGCGACGGTTGCTGTCGAGGTATGGATGCGCCCGCGCGCTTCGGTGGCTGGCACGCGCTGCACGCGATGGACGCCGCCTTCATACTTGAGGCGGCTGTACGCACCTTCGCCCCTGACCTCGAAAATGATCTCTTTATAGCCGCCGGGACCGTTTTCGGTGGCGCTGATCACCTCGACGTCCCATCCGCGTTGTTCGGCGTAGCGCGTATACATACGGAACAGGTCAGCGGCGAACAGCGCTGCTTCATCGCCGCCCTCGCCCTGCCGCAGTTCCATAATGGCATTCTTCGAGTCGTTCGGGTCGCGCGGGAGTAATAAGACTTTGATATCCTGCTCGAGTCGTGCGCGCCGTTCAAGGAGGCGGTCAAGTTCTTCCTGCGCCAGCTGGCGCACGTCCTGGTCGGTCTCGTGCTCTAGCAGAAAAGACGTATCCTCGATGTGACGCTCCACATCGCGGTACGCGCGATACGCCTCAACGAGCGGTTCGAGTTCGCGTTGTTCACGCACATAGCGCTGCAACCGCACCGGATCAGTGGCGACGTCGGGTTGCGCCATCAGATCGAGCAGTTCATCGTAGCGCGCTGTGACGCTGGCAAGTTTGTCGATCAGAGCAACAGCCATAGTTCTGTACCATTCGTAGCATTATAGCATATCCATAAGGCAGCACAGAGCGCCGGGTTATGCGCCCGGCGCTCTGTGCTGCACGCCGCTTTTTCTACAGGACCTGCTGCAACGCCTTCTTGCGACGATTGCGCTCGGCGCGGCGACGTTTCTCTTTGCGCTTTTCGCTTTCGGAAACAAAGTGCATCTTTTCACGGAACGTTTTGGTGATGCGCTCAGCGACAACAACTTTGTTAAAGCGACGAAGCAGTTGGTCTACGGTTTCACCGTCGCGTCGTTCTACTCGCATGGCTCTGGCAGATCTCCGCGCATCGACTTTCTCTCTCGGCGCGGAAGAACAACCCGTTCACCCCCTCCCGGCGCACCATTGCGGCGCACACGAATGTTAGCGCCGCTTGCACACCGTTAGTATACACATTTGGTAGGGATTGTGCAAATAAGAGAGGTGAGAGGTGAGAGGTGAGAGGTGAGAGGTGAGGGGTTAGAGGTGAGGGGTTAGGGGTGAGGGGTTAGAGGTGAGGGGTTAGGCTTTCGAACCTGCAACCTGTAACCTTCCCGCCTGCTACCTTCCCGTCTGCAACCTGCACCCCTCTCACCTCTCACCTCTTGCCTCTCACCTCTTGCCTCT
>DAOTWI010000048.1:0-3433 GCA_034436075.1 Roseiflexus sp. | reverse complement strand
GCCGTGCGCTGGCGCCCTGCTGAGGACATTCCACCGCTTCTTCTTTTGGGGAGCAGCCCCTGAACCTCCGTTTTGGACGACCGAAGGGGCTGTTCATCCCCATCGTGAACCGTTCCTTTACCTTCACGGTTTGTCGCGCCCGTGCGCCCATGTTATGTTACAATATCCCTCGATACGAAATCTACGCAAGATACCACCAATGTGCTGTCCGTCAACAGCAACACGGCTATGACGCAACAAACTGCACATCGCTATATTGTGACCGATGATCGGATCCTGAGCGGCGAACCGATTATCTGCGGCACACGAACCCCAGTTCGTGCGGTTGTCGAACTATGGCGACAGGGAGTCCCCCCTGAGAGCATTCCTGTCCATCTGCCCCACCTCACGCTTGCTCAGGTCTTTGACGCGCTCAGTTACTACAGCGATCATCAGGATGAGATCAATGCACACATCGAACGGAATCAAATACCGGACGAACTCATTGACCCACGAGTGCGGACTTCGTGAGATGCCTCTTTATTGAACTCTACCTTGACGAGGATGTCGATATATTAGTGGCCACTTTATTGCGCGCTCGCGGCTTCGTTGTGATCACCACCGTTGAAGCGGGGCAGCTAGGGAATGACGATGTCAGTCAGTTGAGATATGCGGTCAGCCAGAAGAAAACACTCGTCACTCATAACCGCGCCGACTTTGAGTCGCTGGCGCAGGGCTATTTCAGGGCGGGACAACCACATTACGGCATCATTATTGCAGTTCGTCACGATCCGTATGAACTGGTCCGCCATTTACTGGTGATACTCAATCATGTAACCTCAGACGAAATTGAAAACCAACTGCGATATATCTAGTCCAGATAACCTGCGAATACGGAGAGCGCAATAAGAAAGAGCACTGCCATGCACGGCGAATACAAGATCCCCGGCGGGAAACTGGTGGTCGTCGATCTGAACGTGAGCGATGGTGCACTGCGTGATGTGGTGTTGAGCGGCGATTTCTTCCTTGAACCGGCGGAGGCGCTGGAATGGATGGCGGCGGCGCTCGAAGGTCTCCCGGCGGATACGCCGGTGGAGACGATCGCCGCACGGGTGCGCGATGCAGCGGCGCACGCCGAGTTGCTCGGCATTACGCCGGAAGGAGTCGCCGAAGCAGTGCGCCGCGCGCTTCAGGGAGGTGCGCAATGAGCACGCAATCCTCATCCCCCTGGCGCGCCTACGACTGGCAGTTGATCCAGGGCGCGCCGATCATTCCGGTGATGCACATGGCGCTCGATGAGGCACTGCTGGAAGAAGTCGCCGCCGGACGGCGCCCGTCGACGCTGCGCATCTGGGAATGGGCTGCCAGCGCCGTTGTGATTGGTCGCTTCCAATCGCTGCGCAACGAAGTCGATTCGGAAGGCGCGCAGCGCCACGGGGTGCAGATCGTGCGGCGGATCACCGGCGGCGGCGCGATGTTCATCGAACCGGGGAACACGATCACCTACTCGATCTACGCCCCGGTTGAACTGGTCGCAGGTATGAGCATGGTCGACTCCTACGCCTTTTTCGACCGCTGGGTGCTCGATGCGCTGGCGTCGCTCGGCGTCGAGGCGCGGTACCAGCCGATCAACGACATCACCTCGGCGGCGGGGAAGATTGGCGGAGCAGCGCAAACGCGGCGCAACGGCGCGGTGCTCCACCACGTCACCATGGCATATGACATCGACAGCGCCAAAATGCTGGAGGTGCTGCGAATCGGGCGCGAGAAACTCAGCGACAAGGGAATCGCCAGCGCCGCCAAGCGGGTCGATCCGCTACGCAGTCAGACGGGGCTGCCGCGCGAGGCGATCATCGCGCGCATGATCGACACCTTCCGCGCGCAGAACGGACTGACCGACTCTGCGATCACCCCGGAGGAATGGCAGGCGGCTGAACGGCTGGTCGACACCAAATTCGGCACAGAGGCATGGCTGCGGGCGGTGCCGTGATTTGAGCGCGGCGCCATAATTTGAGCGCGGCACAGACGTTGCATTGCAACGTCTGTACGGGCGAGCATGGCATTATTCCTCGAACCCGATCGCATCGGCGACGATGTAGAGCGGGCGTTGCTTGACCTCATCGTAAATGCGGCCCAGATATTCGCCGATGATGCCGAGGAAGACCAACTGCACCCCGCCCATGAACAGCACCGCCACCAGCGTCGTCGCCTGGCCCGCCAGTTCATTGCCGATCAGCCGCAGAGTCATCACGATGATGATGCCGAGCAGACCGAGCGCTGCCACGCCAAACCCCACATAGGTCGCCAGTTGCAGCGGCAGGTACGAGAAGGCGGTAATGCCGTCCATTGCAAACTTCAGCATCTTGCGCAGCGGATATTTGGTGACCCCCGCCTTGCGCGCATCGCGCTTGTAGGTGACGCCGGTCTGCTTGAAGCCGACCCATACCGACAACCCGCGCATGAAGCGGTGATGCTCGCGCATTGACTTAAGCGCATCGACCACCTTGCGATCCATCAGGCGGAAGTCGCCGGTGTCGGCGGGGATGTCGACGCTGGTAATTTTGCGAATGAGGCGGTAGAAGAGGGACGCAGTGGCGAGTTTGAACGCCGTTTCGCCTTCGCGCTCGGAGCGCACGCCGTAGATGAGTTGATACCCCTCGCGCCAGCGGGCGATCATGTCCACAATCACCTCCGGAGGGTCCTGAAGATCGGAGTCGATCACGGCGACTGCCTCGCCGCGCGCATAGTCGGTGCCAGCGGTAATGGCGATCTGGTGCCCGAAGTTGCGTGAAAAGTTAATCACTTTGACGCGCGGATCGCGTTCGTGCAGTTCCAGCATGATCTGGAGCGACCGATCGCGCGACCCGTCGTTGACCAGCACGATCTCGAACGGCTCACCCAGCGGCTCGATGGCTGCCACAACACGACTGTAGAATTCCGGCAGCAGCACCTCTTCGTTATATACCGGCGCTACAATCGAAAACGTGGGGCGCTCTGCATCGGTCACGCGCTGGTCACGGGGACGCGCCTGCGTCACAGGTTCAACGAGGGTCATATGAGGATGGTCTCCTGAAAAGATGTCCTTTCCGGTCAGCACGCCCATGCTCATCGTCGCGCCCTTTCATTGTAGCATATGCCTGTGTTGATTGTGGCACGCGGGGGTGACATGGGGATGATGCAGGGTTATGCACTGGATATGACGTTTGTCATTTTTGCAGCCCAGCGGTTGGTGAGGATTGAGAAGGGACGCCTCTACGATGCCCGCTGCCTGTCGCTTCCCTCCAAAACCTTTGAGGTCTGGACATGTGCAAGCGCAGAGCAACGATCCTTTCGCTGGCAAGGTTCCACAGTAGACACCAATACATTGGAGAGGACCTCAAGGGTCGGGTACGTCTTTGACCTTCTGCAGGCGCGGCGCCGCGCCCCTCCCCGCGATGCCCTTCGTGGGCGCGGC
>DAOTWI010000047.1:0-14439 GCA_034436075.1 Roseiflexus sp. | reverse complement strand
GCCGTGCGGCGCCTGCGCGACGATCTGGCGCAGCGCTTTCCCGCAACCGCGTGGCGCGAACTGTCGATGGGCATGACCGACGACTTTGAAATTGCCATTGAAGAAGGAGCGACCATCGTGCGAATCGGGCGGGCGATTTTCGGCGAACGGTAAGGATTTGTCAGAAGGGCAAGAATGTGCTACCATCGCGCGTACAGCGCGAGAGCCATTGAGGGTAAGGAGGGGTACCTGTGAGCATCCTGGTCGATAAGAACACCCGTCTGCTCGTGCAGGGCATCACCGGGCGAGAGGGAGAGTTTCATACGCGCCAGATGATTGCGTATGGCACGAATGTGGTGGCAGGCGTCACGCCCGGTCGAGGCGGGCAGACCGCGATCGATGGCACAGTGCCGGTTTTCAACACGGTGGCGGAAGCCGTGAAACAGACGGGCGCCAATGTCTCGGTCATTTATGTTCCGGCAGCGTTTGCGCCGGATGCGATGCGCGAAGCGGCGGCAGCGGGCATCCCCTTGATCGTGTGCATCACCGAGGGCATTCCGGCGAACGACATGGTGGCGACGTATGCGTTCATTCGTGAGCATGGCGCGCGCCTGATCGGACCGAACTGTCCGGGGTTGCTCACCCCTGCTCAGGCGAAGGTGGGGATCATTCCGGGCAATATTGCCTCGCCGGGACCGGTTGGCGTGGTGTCGAAGAGCGGCACGCTCACCTATGAAGCGGTCGATGCGCTGACGCGGATCGGGTTAGGGCAGACGACGATCGTCGGCATTGGCGGCGACCCGATCATCGGCACGTCGTTTGTCGATGTGCTGGAGATGTTCCAGGCGGATCCCGCAACTGAAGCGATTGTGCTGATCGGCGAGATCGGCGGCGCCGCCGAGATCGATGCGGCGAAGTACATTCAGGCGCATGTCACCAAGCCGGTCGTCAGTTTCATTGCCGGGCAGACGGCGCCGCCGGGCAAGCGCATGGGGCATGCCGGCGCAATCATCACGGGTGGCGAAGGCACAGCGCAGGAAAAGATTGCCGCGCTCGAAGCCGTCGGCGCGCGCGTGGCGCGGCTGCCGACCGACATCGCGCAGCTGGTGAAGGAAAGCATGTAGGACGCGCAAGATATCCAAAAGAGCCCGTGTACAGACGTTGCATTGCAACGTCTGTACACGGGCTTTCCCCTTCTTATTGCAACAGCATCTCGAAGTTCGGTCGATCGCCGCCGCTCAGGCGCCGGAAGGCGCGCTGAATCAGGCGCACGGTTCCCTCCCCCAGCCAGTAGGTCAGGATCGATCCCAGGACAAGGCCAACGGCGCTGCCGACGGCTGCACCGAGACCAAAGATAACATAGCGCGTGCGTTTGCTGGCATTCATAAGTACTTTATCCTATTGCAGAACGACAACCGGGGTCGCTTTGCTCCATAGCCGTTCGAGCCGATACCGGTCGCGCAGTTCGACAGAAAAAATGTGGACGACAACGTCCCCATAGTCGAGGAGCACCCAACCTGTGTCGGCTGTCCCTTCGATCCGCGGCTGGATGGCGTATTCACGGCCAAGCCCTTCGTCAATCGCCTCAGTGATCGCCTTGAGTTGGCGTTCACTGCCGCCGGTGCAGATGACGAAATAATCCGCAACGCTATTCAGCCGGCGCAAGTCCAGCAGCACAATGTTGCTGGCCTGCTTGTCTTCGGCGAGCGCCACTGCCCGCCGCGCAATTTCTGTCGCCTCGACGGCCTGTTCCTGGATCAGAGCAGCCTCCTTTGTCGTTTTCAGAACTGATGTGTACTGCCCGTCAGTGTGACGATGCTTTCTCTGATTCTACCAGAATCATGGGATGCGTGCAATGTGACTACAGCCCCACCCCCAGCAACAGCGCCAGCGCCCTCCCCGCCGTCTGCACCAGGAACGTCGCCAGCGCCGACTCGCGCAATGCCGATTCCCACGGTTCGATGGGATGGGTGAGGACGATCAATGCCAGCGCGGTGATCAGGAGCGCGGCGTGAACGACCCCTAGCAGCGCCCCCGCCCCATGGTCGGTTTTCCCGGCGATCATCAGCCCGACGTACAACTGCAATAGCGACGCGATCAGGCTGGCGCTGCCGCTCACGAGCGCCAGCAGAATGAGCGCCCCGCCGATCTCCGCAACGGCGCGGTCGTCAACGAATGACATCAGCGCGTCGGCTGCCAGCGCCCCGTAGCGACCGGCGACGGCAACCCCGGCAGCCAACCCGGCGAGCGCCAGCAGTTGCCGCACGACGCCCCAGTAGTACCCGGCGATGCCCGCCAGCGCCAGGATGATGGCGATCACAATGTCGAGCAGGCTTATTGTCATCGGGCGACCGCTCAAGCAGCCCGTTGCCGCACGTCATACGGCTGGATCAAGACCTCTGCCGGCGCTCCCAGGCCCTCGTGCAACCTGCGAATCATCTCCAGCGTCAACGCCCGTCGGCGATTGAGCACCTCCGAGACCCGCGCGCGACTGCCGATATAGGGCTCCAGGTCACGCCGGGTGAGACCGCGGCTTTCCAGGATGTACTCGATCATCGCAATCGGATCGGGCGCGGCGATCGGTATGTGTTTCGCCTCATAAGCCTCAACCAGTGTGGTGAGCACGTCCAGGCGATCACCTTCTGGCGTGCCGGGACGCGCGGACAACAGTGTTTCGATTTCCGCAAGCGCCGCGTGATAATCAACGTCGTTGCGAATCGGTTTGATCTCCATGATACCGCCTTCCCTAAATACGCTCTGCGTCGATCTGATCGTATTCCTGGTGTGCGCCAATAAAGCGTATATAGACGATGCCGAAATCGTAATTGATGTCCACGACAAAGCGATAGTTGTTCCTGCGGATATTGAAGACCACCCGGTTATTCGCCAGGATGCTTGCCGTGGCGTAGGTTTTGCGAATATCATCAGGGTTTTTCCAATCGGCGTGTTTGACATCGTAATACCAGGCTTTCAACGCCTGTTCTGCATCGGCGTGGCGTTCCCAGAACTCCCGCAGGATCTTTTTGGCGATGATGCGCATAGCCTGGCTCGCACAAGACAGGCTCCTCTCCTTCGCGTAACTATAGCATGTTCCCATAACGGGATCAAGGCGCAACTGCAACAGATGACCCCTGAAATGACGTGCGGGCGCCCGGGCGCCCGTTGCCGGAAGGCGGTTGGCGGCAGCACGGGTCTGCTGCATCAGGACGCCACATGCACAGGCATGAACACTCGTGCTGAACGCACGAAGCCCCGCGTGCGCGGGGCTTCGTGCTGGCATCCCTGTATCTCACTGCAAGGGCGCTTATGGGATTTGAGATAATTATTTATTATTATCCGGTGAAGCCCGGCAGACGAGCTTCGCACCCGTAGCCTGCGGCTTATGGAGTTTGAGAACATAACCCGGTATCGCCCGGTGAAGCCCGCGCAGGCGGGCTTCGCTTCCCGTAGCCCGCGACTTCAGTCGCCGGGCGGGTGGACGGATAGCGGAATACGTATTCAAAAGCCATCAACCGCCGGGCGAACGAGTGCATAGCGGAATATCAGGCAAAATTGCCCCTCTACACCCCCCGCACGCGAGGGGTGTAGCGGGGGGGCAGGGGTGAGAGCGATCACTCCACCGTATACTCGCCCTCGACCACCCCTTCGTCCTTGCCTTTGCGCGCGCCAGCGCCGTCGCCGCCGCTGGTGTAGGCGCTCTGCGACACCTGGTACATCGCCTGCTGCAACTCCGTCGAGATCGACCGCATGCGGCTCTCGTTCTCCTGGCTGATCGCCTCGCGCAGGTCTTTGATTAGTCCTTCGATGCGGCTCTTGAGCGCCGGATCGACCTTGTCGCCGAGTTCGTTCAGCGACTTCTCGCTCTGGTATGCCAGGCTGTCGGACTGGTTCTTGAGTTCGACCAGTTCACGCCGCCGCTTATCCTCGGCTGCGTGCAGTTCGGCGTCGCGCACCATCCGCTCGATCTCGTCCTTCGACAGGTTGGTGCTGGCGGTGATCGTGATCCGCTGCTCCTTGCCGGTCGCCTTGTCGCGCGCCGAGACGTTCAGGATGCCGTTGGCGTCGATGTCGAAGGTCACTTCGATCTGCGGCACGCCGCGCGGCGCCGGCGGGATGCCTTCGAGCCGGAAGCGCCCCAGCGTCATGTTGTCGGCGGCCATTTCACGCTCGCCCTGCAAGATGTGGATGTCCACCGCTGTCTGCCCGTCGGCAGCCGTCGAGAAGATTTCGCTCTTGCGCGTCGGGATGGTCGTGTTGCGCTCGATCAGCCTGGTCATCACGCCGCCGAGCGTCTCGACGCCCAGCGAGAGCGGCGTCACGTCGAGCAGCACCACGTCCTTCACCTCGCCGCCGAGCACCCCCGCCTGGATCGCGGCGCCAATCGCCACCACCTCATCCGGGTTGACGCTGCGGTTCGGCTCTTTGCCCGTCAGTTTGCGCACCAGCTCGATCACCACCGGCATGCGGGTCGAACCGCCCACCAGCACCACCTCATCGAGGTCGGTCGGCTTCAGACCGGCGTCCTTCAACGCCTGGAAGAACGGACCCTTCAGGCGCTCGGTCAGGTCTGCCGTCAACTGCTCGAACTTCGCGCGGCTGAGGCGCATCTGCAAATGCTTCGGACCGCTGGCGTCCGCCGTGATGAACGGCAGGTTGATCTCGGTCTCCGACATGCTCGAAAGTTCGATCTTCGCCTTCTCCGCCGCTTCCTTCAGGCGCTGCAACGCCTGGCGATCCTTGCTCAGGTCGATGCCCTGATCCTTGCGGAACTCGTCGATCAGCCAGTTGACGATCCGCTGGTCGTAGTCGTCGCCGCCGAGGTGCGTGTCGCCGTTGGTGGCTTTGACTTCAACCACGCCATCGCCGACTTCGAGCACCGACACGTCGAACGTGCCGCCGCCAAGGTCGAACACCAGGATCGTCTCGTCCTTCTTCTTATCGAGACCATACGCCAGCGCAGCGGCGGTTGGCTCGTTGATGATGCGCAGCACCTCAAGCCCGGCGATCTTGCCAGCGTCCTTCGTCGCCTGGCGCTGGCTGTCGTTGAAGTATGCCGGAACCGTAATGACCGCCTTCGTCACCGGCTCGCCCAGGTAGGCTTCGGCGTCGGTCTTGAGTTTCTGCAACACCATCGCCGAAATCTCCTGCGGCGCATACTCCTTGCTGGTGGCTGGCGCATAGACGCGCACATCGTTGCGCGAACCCTTCACCACCTTGAACGGCACCATTTCGCGCTCAACGGTGGTCTCGTCGAAATTGCGCCCGATAAAGCGCTTGATCGAATAGAATGTATTTTCGGGATTAATCGTCGCCTGGCGCTTCGCCGTCAGACCAACCAGGCGCTCGCCGTTCCTGGTGAACGCCACCACCGACGGCGTGGTGCGGTTGCCTTCGGCGTTCGGAATGACGACCGGATCGCCGCCTTCCATCACCGCGACGACCGAGTTGGTCGTGCCCAGGTCGATGCCTACAATCTTCGACATAGTCGTCTCACCTTCTTCCCGTGCAATGATGATTGTGAACAGTATGGGATTGCAGCGGGCTGCCGCGCCCGCTGCGTCTGCCACTGCTGTTAGTGTACCCGTTTCTTGCTAATGCGCTATAGGCGCAGTGTTAGAGGTATGTTAGATTTCTGCGCCGCCAATTTTAGTACCAACGTCCTACGTCGCCCTCTTGCGTGTCATGATATATTAACCTTGACAAGCCAGACCCGGTACATGGCTATCTGTTGCCTCGCCAGGAGCGTTCAATGTCACGTTTCTCTTCCGCCCTCCCCCTGTTCATCGCCGTGATGATCATCGGAGCGCCGTTGCTGGTTGGTCCCGCCGCGTCCGTCCGCGTGGCGCAGGCGTCGGGGGTGTTCGTGGTGACGACAGCTGCGGATGTAGATGGCGCAACATGCCCGGTCTCGACCAGCGGCGATCCCGCCAATCCGAGTCCCACGTGCTCGTTGCGTCAGGCGATCAAGGCAGCGAATGCCGCTGGCGGCGGGACGATCAGGTTCAATATCCCGCCCTCCGGTCCTGCGTTTGAAACGAATGGCCTCTACCGGGCGATACGCATCCGGGTGCTCAATGTCTACGGTCCGCTGCCTGCGCTTGCAGGCAATATCACGATTGATGGAAAGTCGCAGGAATTGAACTGGCCTGCTCAGGCTAATCTGCTCGGCCCCGAAATTATTATCGATGGTTCGGAGTTGATCGACCGCAGCGGCATCCGTCTGGTGGGACAGAATAATGTGGTGCGCGAAATCGCAGTGGTTAATTTCAAATCGAGCAGCGCCACGCCAAGTTTTGGTCAGGGGGTCGGCATTGATGTGGTCAGCGGCAGCAACCATCGGATCGAGGGCAATTATGTCGGGGTCGACCCGGTCTCGCCAACGCTGACACTGAGCGGGAATGGCTTTGCTGGCATCTGGGTCGAACAGAGCGCGACCGATACGGTGATCGGCGGGTTGCGCACCGATCCGTCGAAAGCCAATTTTATCAGCGGTAACAATCTGGATGGCATTGTCGTTCAGGGTCCGCGCACAAAAATCCAGGGCAACTTCATTGGCGTGGGACGCCAGCTCACCGCCGAGACGTTTCAGTTGCGCAATCTCGGCGCCGGGATTATTGTCCGATACGCGGATAGTACGATTATTGGCGCAACGCCGGCTGAGCCAGACCCGGCATATGGGAATGTCATCGCAGGCAACAACAATTTCGGCATCGCGATCAACGGCGGAACGAATACGCAGATTGCGGGGAATTATATTGGTCTCGGCTCAAATGCCGCCTCTCAGTTGATAGTCAGCATTCCGAATGCGGCTGGCGGCATCGAGGTGCACTCGGAAGAGTTCCCCGTCAGCAATGTCAGCATTGGTCTGCCGTCGCCAGACCTGACGACCAACCGGTTGCGCAACTTTATCGCTGGCAATACCGGTCCGGGCATTGTGCTGCGCGGCGAGGACCTGACAAATATTCGGATTGTCAATAACTACATCGGCTTGAATGATCTCGGTAATCAGGTCAGCGGCTCGAACAACACCGGCGGCGGGATTGTTATCGAGCGCGGGGCGCGCAATATCACAGTCGGTGGTGCGACGCTCAATGAGCGCAATGTCATCTCTGGCAACAGCGGCGACGGCATTGTGGTGCGCGGGCGCAATCCGTTCCTGACGACGCAGGACAATACCATCATCGGCAACTTTATCGGTACGAACGTCAGCGGGTCATTGACGCCTGGCTCCGGCTTTGCCAACCGCTCCGGCATCGTGATCGGCGACCATGTGCGCAATACGATCATCGGGCAGCCAGGCGCGCCGAACCGGATCGGGTTCAACGCTCATTACGGCGTGGCGATTACCGGCACGAATGTGCTGACGACGACGTTGACCGACAATGCGATTGTCTCGAATGGTTTTGATGGGGTCTATGCCATCGGTGCAGTCAACCTCAGCATTAGCGGCGTTACCACGCCGACGCTGATTGCCAGCAATGGTCGGAATGGCGTCTGGATCGATGGCGGGCAGTTGATCGCCATCGAGAATGCCACGCTCTCCGGCAATGGCGACGACGGCGCGCGCCTGGCGAATGTGACGCAGACGACGCTGCGCAACGTCGTTGCGACCCAGAACGATGACGGCATTGACATCGCCAGTGCGGTCGAGACGCTGGTTGAGACCAGCCAGGCGAACAATAACCGCGAAAACGGGTTGCGTTTCACCAACGGCGTCACCACGACCCTCACCGATCTGACGTTCCAGCAGAATCAGCAGAATGGTCTCGCGCTCACCGGCGTGCTGACCGCCACGCAGATTGCGTTGACTCAGGCGATCAGCAATACCCTCAACGGCTTTCTGGTCAACGGTGCTACCGATGGGATGACCATATTGGAGAATACCATCAACGGCAGCGGCGCGGCAGGCATGGCGCTGACGCTGACACCAGGACCGGCGCCGGTGCGCGATGTGATTGTGTCTGGCAATAGCCTCGACCGCAACGCCTTCCTTTCGCCCGCGTTCGGCATCCAGATCAGCGGCGGCACGGAGGCGGTGACGGTCACCGGTAACGTTGTCGATGGGACGCGCAACGGCGGCGGCGTGCTGCTGCCGACGGCGAACCAGATAACCCTCAGCGGCAATATTGTGCGTTACAACAACGGTCCGGGTTTCCGCATCGAAAATGACAGCGACCGCGTGGTCATCGAGGGGAATGAGGTCGTCTCGAATACCATTGGCGTCGAGGTGCGCAGTGCGACAACGATCAGCACGTTCGTGCGCTCCAACATCATCTCGTCAAGCGGCGCGACCGGGTGGGGTGCAACCGGTCCGGGCACGGGCGTGGCGGTCACCGATGCGCAACGCACGCTGATTGCAGGGAACTCGATCGTGAGCAACCTAGGCGCAGGCGTTCACGTGAGCGGCGCAGCAGCGCAGACGCAGGTGGTGGGGAATACGATTCATAACAATGCGTATGGCGTCGTAGTCGGCGCGCCAGTCGGCGGTCCGCTCACGCCGCCGTACCCGCAGCAGACGCAGATTATCAGCAACAGCATCAGCGGCAATGGCATTCCGCCGGATGACCTGATCGGGCGCGGCATTGTGCTCAACCCCGAAACGCCAACTGGCGGCGTCGCTGGCAACCCGAACAACGACATCGACCCGCCGCTTCAGTCGTCGCTGCGCATGAGCGCCGCCGGGACGCTGACCGGTCAGGTGGACACAACCAATGCGCCCGGCGGGTGTCCGTCAATCGGCGGCGCGCGCTGTCTGGTGCAGGTGTTCCGTCCCAATCAGACGACACTGGACGGTCAGGGTGAAGAGCCTCTTGGCGAAACGGTGGTTGACGCCACCGGCGCGTTCACTGTCACGGTCGGCGGCATTCCGCGCCAGTTGACGCTCACGGCGACCGATCCGCTGAGCAATACCTCGCGCTTTGCGATCTTCGCGCCGCAGCCGTCGCTCAGCATCAGCGCGCCGCAGGCGCAGTCAGCAGACCCCGGTCAGGTGATTACCTACACCCACACGCTGGTCAATAACGGCAATATTGAACTGACCGACGTGCGCATCTCGGTGACCACCTCGCGCGGTTGGGAGAACCTGTCGCCGCCGATTGCGATTCAGCCGTCCGGTGCGTTCGGGCTGGCGCCAGGCGAGTCGCGTGCAATTACGGTGTCGGTGCGCGTGCCGACCGGCGGCATCCCGCAGGCGGCGCCGGGAACCGATCTTATGACTGTGCGCGCCGATGGGACGACGGTCAGCAGCGGCAATACCTACACCGCCACGGCGTCGCTGGTGAATACCACGACGGTCAATCCCCGCATCTACCTGGAACTGACGCCGGCATTGGTTGAAGGGCGCGGCAATCCGGGCGTGAGTGTGCCGTACTTTTTCCAGGTGCGCAACACCGGCAATATCTCAGCGACAACCAGCATCACCGCAACGTTCGACGATCCGGTGTTCGCGGTGAACTGGCAGCGTTCGCTGCCGACAACGAGTCTAATAATCCCGCCAGGCGAAACGCGCGCCTTCTCGCTGACCGTGACGGTGCCGCCGGAGAGCGCCAACCCGATTTCCGGCACGTTTGCCGATGTGACGGTGAGCCTCACGCCGACCAGTCCGGTTGATCCATCGCAAGCCAGAACTGCAAAAGCGCGCACCATCGTCGGGCAGTTGTCGCGCGCGCAGATCACGCCAGCCAGCGCCGAGAAGGAAGGCGCGCCGGGCGAAACAGTCACCTTCCTGCACGAGATTACGAACCTGGGCAATGGAACCGACACGTTCCAGATCCGCGGCGTGCCGGCGCTGGGCAGCCAGGTGCGCTTCACCTCGCTGACGAGCGGCGTGTCGATCAACAGCGAGGGGCGGTTTACGCTGAACCAGGGCGCCACGGCGATTATCCGGGTTGAGGTGACGGTCAATCCGTTGCTTGCCAATGGCAACGTCGAGAATGTCTTCATCGAACTCAGAGACCTGAACGGCAACGTCATCGGCGGCGCATTCGCGCAGGACCGTGTGCGGGTGGTCAGCGCCATTCGCAGGGTCTACCTGCCGCTCGTCGTGCGATAAGGTCGTTCTTACGATGCGAATCACACCGCGACCGCCGTGCGTCTGGCGCTGGCTTCGACAGGCTCAGCCGGCGCCGGGCGTCGGGGTCAGGCGCGGTGAGCAATCTGTAGAAACTGAGGTGTCCTTTGGCGCGCGCATACCGTCTGCTCTTCGTTCTTGCCCTGCTGGCGTGCTTTGTGGTTGCGCCGGCGCCATCGGCGCTGGCGGCGACCTTCACCGTCAACAGCACCGCTGACGATCCCGATGCCAGCCCTGGCAACGGCGCCTGCCAGACGGCTGGCGGCGCGTGTACGCTGCGCGCGGCGATCCAGGAAGCCAATGCGCTGGCGGGACCCCACACGATTGCATTCAACATCCCGACGGCGTCGCCGGGCTACGATGCCGCTGGCTTCTGGCGCATTCGCCCGGCGAGCGCGCTGCCGGACATCACTGCCGGGAATGTCACCATCGACGGCAGAACGCAACCGGCGGGAAACCCTTCCTGGACGCACCCGCGCATCGTGATCGACGGCTCGCTGATCACCGGCGGCGCGAATGGGCTGACGATCACCTCGTCGGGGAACACCATCCGTCGTCTGACGATCCAGAACTTTGTCACCTCGGCGTTCGATCTTCTGGGCACAACCGGCAGCGGCATTTTCATCCGCGATTCCGCTGCGACGAACAACCGCATTCACGGATGCTACCTGGGCGTGACGCCGGATGGCGGCAGCGCGGCAGCGAACCGGTTCGCTGGCGTGCAGGTGCGCAACGCAGGAAACAATATCATCGGCAACCCGACGGCCGGCGCGGGTCCCGACATTGATACGGCGGGCGATAATGCGCTCGGCAACCTGATCGCTGGAAATGGTCAGACGTTGCTCACTGCCGCAAATGTCTACCTGACCGCTTCTTCCTATGATAATGGGCGCGGCAATGTGATCCGCGGCAACCTGATCGGTACGAATCTGGCAGGCAACGCTAAAATTAGCGGCGATCCGGGCAATCAGCGGTATGGCGTGTTGCTGTACCAGTACCTGGACGATACGATCATCGACGCCAATGTCGTTTCGGGGCACGATGCCGGAACCAACCCCTACGGCATCTACGTATTTGGCGACAGCGCTGCGAGCAGTCCGACTGATACGGTGATCAGCGGCAATGTGATCGGTACGGCAAAAGGCGGAACCTCAACGACCCGCGTCCCCAATGGCGTCGGAATCTACATCGGCGGTGCAAGCAACACACTGATCGGCGGCGCGACGCTGGCGGCGCGCAATATCATTGCGGGCAATGGCGTCACGTCGCCGAATGGCCATGGCGTTCAACTGAGTTCGAGCAGGGTTTCTGGCACAACCATTCAGGGCAACTATATCGGTCTGAATGCGAATGGCGCTTCGTTCGGGCGCAGCGGAACCGACTCGCTTGGCAATCTGGGGCATGGCATTCTGGTCGAGACCAATGCGCGCCAGACGACGATCCGCGACAATCTGATCTCGAACAATTTTGGGAACGGCATTCGCCTGGCGACCGAGGGCTCGGTCGTCACCGGCAATCGCATTGGGGTCAACACCGCGTCGCCGCCGGTTTCGGACGATACGTTCGCCAATGGACAGGCGAGCATCTGGATCAGCCGCGGCACGACGCCCAGCGTATCGCCGGGGAACCGGATTGGCGGCACGAATCCAGGGGATGCGAACGTCATCGCCTATGGGCTGGGGTCCACGCCGGTGGCGGTGCAGATTCGCTCCGATGGAACGCCGAACACCTCGAACAATGAAGTCATCGGCAACGCTATTGGCGTGGCGCCGGGCGGTCAACCGTTGCGCGCCAGTCCATCACCGAGTTCGATCGGCGTCTATATTCTTGGATCCAGTTCGACGTTACGCGCTGACAATAACCGCATCATTGGCAACACGATCGGCGGACTGGGCACGGGCATCCAGATCGAGTCATCGTTCACGACCGGCAATGAGGTCAGCGCCAATACCATTGGTCTTGCCGGGGCTGGCAACCGGTATGGCGTCTGGCTGTTTCAGACGAGCGGCAATACGATTGGCGGCAGCGGCGGCGTCGGCGTCAATAATACGCGCAATGTGCTGACCAATAATTCGCTGCACGGCATTCTGGTCGGCGTGAACTCAAATGGCAATACGCTGCTGCGCAACCTGGCGCGCAACAATGGCGGCGGGTCTGGCGGGCATGGGGTGATGGTCGATTCGACGGTCAGCCAGGTGCGCATTTCCGGGACGGAGACGAGCGAGAACAGCGGCAAGGGGATCAACCGCGCTGGCAGCCCGCCGGCGCCGCCGACGATCAGCGGGATTACCGGCGGCAGCCCGCCAACGCTTCAGGTGCAGGTTCCGGCTGGCGCCAACTGCGGTGCTGGCGGGTGCCGCGTCGAGGTGTTTACCAGCCCCACGCGCGATGACGCCGAAGGTCCGCGCTACCTGGCGTTCCTCGACGGCGCCGCAGCCGGTGCGACGGTCAATGTCCCCGTGCCCGACTGCGACCGCTTCTTCTCGGCGACAGTGACCGATCAGACCAACAACACCTCGGAATTCAACGCCACGATGTTCGAGGCGCCGTTCAGTTGCCAGACCGATTTTACCCTTGCGCAGACGGGGCGCACCCCGCCGGGGAGTGGTCCGGTCAATCCGGGTACGAATGTGATCTACACCTACACGGTGACGAATACCGGCGCTTCGCCGATTGTGGTCAGTCTCTCGCGCAACGACCCGGCTGGCTGGGCGTCGGCGCCGTCGCCGGCGACGCTCAACCTGAATGCCGGAGCGTCGGGAACGTTCACGATCTCCGTCGCAGTTCCGTCGAATGCGCTGGCGGGGAACTATCCCTTCAACGTAACGGCGCAGGTTGGCGCGACGCAGCGCACCGTCACCACCACCACGACCGTCGCGCAGGTGTATGGCGTGGCGATTGCGCCAACCAACCAGACCGCTACCTTCGCCCGACCGCAGATCATCACGTTTACCCATACGATCACGAACACTGGCAATGGGACCGACACGATCACGGTGACTGCCGCCGTGTCGCCGAACGACGGTGCGACGGCCAGCGTCATAGGCGGCAACTGTGTCAACCTGGCGGCATTCTCGTCGTGTACACGACAGATTCAGTTGAACATTCCTGTGGGTCCCGGTTCGTCGCTCTACACCGTGACGGTCACTGCGACGTCGAGCGGCAATCCCGCAGTGCAGGCGACGGCGATTGATACGGCGTCGGCGGGCGCTGCGCCGCAGATCGCGCCCGCTTCGCAACTGAAGGAAGGATTGCCTGGCGAGACGGTCACGTTCACGCACACGGTGACGAACATCGGTCAGAGCGCCGGAACCTTCACGCCGTCGCTCACCCTCTCGCAGGGCAGCCCGTGGAGCGGCGGGTTGACTGATCCATCGCCCTTCACCCTGAATCCCAGCGAGTCGCGGGTGGTCACGCTGACGGTGACCGTGCCGAATGCGCCAATTCCCGATGCGGGCACGCTGGTCACGGCGACGCTGGCAGTCCAGGCGACCGGCGGGGCATCGGCGACTGCTGCGAGCGTCACGCGCGTCGGGCTGTTTCCAGGCTTTACGTTCAGCCCGGCGACTGTGCCGGCGCTCAATCTGCCGCCGGGGGCAACGGCGATTTTCACCCATACGCTGACCAATACCGGGAATGGGGCGGATACGTTTGTGGTTACGGCGACGTTGAGCAGCGGTCTGGAAAATCTGGTCATCACGCCATCTGGCTCATTCTCGCTAGGGCGCGGCGCATCGCAGCAGGTGGTGGTGCAGGCGCGGGTACGCGATGGGCAGTTGGTCGGAACCGAACAGATCCAGGTGACTGGCGCGCGCGTGGGTGGCGGAGTGCCGCCGCAAACGCAGACCGATACGGTGAATGTGCTGGCGGCGCCGGGGGTGCGTCTCTCCCCAGGGCAGACGCAGAGCGTCACGCCGCCAGGGAGTGTGACCTTCACCCACGTGCTGACGAATGTCGGTAACATTGCTGGCGACTTCAGCGTGAATGTGAGCGGTCTGCCGGCTGGCTGGAGCGTCGCCGGTCCGTTGAACCTGGTTCCGGCGGGCTGTCTGACGGGGCTGGCGCCTGGCGCGGCGTGCCGCTTCGATCTGGTCGTCACCACGCCGTCGCAGTTGCCGCAGGTTCCAGCGGGCGCGTATCCGTTCCAGGTGCAGGCGAGCACAACCGGCGCCTCGGATGCCGTGATCGATACAGTGAATGTCCTGCCCGCGCCGCAGTTTCTGTTTACGGCGAACGAGAGCGGCAACGGCGCGCCAGACACCATTATCACCTTCACGCATCGCCTGACGAATACCGGCAACGTGACCTACACCTACACTTTCAGCGTGCAGGTGAGCGGCGGCGGGTTCAGCGCCGATCCGCCAACGACGGCGGCTGCCGTGCCGCCGGGG
>DAOTWI010000046.1:0-10647 GCA_034436075.1 Roseiflexus sp. | reverse complement strand
GTGAGCGTATCATCGTCGTAGCGGAGCGGTTTGCCAGCGCCGGGAAGATTGTCGAACGCGCCGTCTGCACGCGCCTGCTCGATCAGACGATCCACCAGCGTCTCGAAGTCGTTCTTATTGGCTGCACCGCCGGCGCTGGCTGAGCCTGCCGACGCCGACTCTTGCGGTTGACCGGCGGCGCGCGCCTGCTCGACCAGACGATCGAAGAGCGTCCCGCCAGGCGTATGGTCCGGCGCTTCACGAGAGTGCTGAGGAGGATCGGGATCGTCTGACGACTGGCTGTTGATGTCGCTCATCGCATTGCTCATCCGCCTCGAAATATGTACGTTTCCAATCAGATCACACAAAGGCGCAAAGGCGCAAAGACTCTCAAATCCGGCATCGCCCAGTCGAGCCCGCGCAGGCGGGCTTTGCAACCAGAGCCCGCGGCTTCAGCCACCGGGCGGACTCCATCAGCCGCCGGGCGAGGAGGCTCTACCGCGCCGCAACGCTTGCCGCAGTGCTGATCACCCCCCAGATCAGATTCGGCAGCACGCCAAGCAGCACCACCAGCGCGGTTGAGACGATGATCGCCGCATTGGCGACCGGCGGCGTCTTGAACGGCGTCGTTTCGGGCGCGGGCAGCATCCACATGGCTTTGAGGAAGCGCAGATAGTAGTACAGGCTGACGACGGTCATAATCACTGCAATGGTCACAAGTGGCACAGCGCCTGCCTGATAGCCAGCCATGAAAACAAAGAACTTCGCCCAGAACCCGGCAAGCGGCGGAATGCCGGCGAGCGACAGAATGAGGATCGTCATCATCAGCGTCAGCGGCATATTGCGCCGCCAGAGACCCTGCATCGCGCTCAGGTCATCGCTGCCGAGCGCATTGGTCAGCACCGCCAGCACGCCGAAACTGCCCAGGTTCGTGAGGGTGTAGACGATCAGGTAGTAGATCAGGGCAGCCGTGCCAAAGGTGCGATCCACGAGCGAGGCTGATGACCAGATCAGCACCGCGAGCAACAGGAACCCGGCATGCCCGATCGACGAGTACGCCAGCAGGCGGCGCGCATTCGTCTGCGGCAGCGCCGCCAGGTTCCCGACGATCACGGTCACCAGCGCCAGAATCGCCAGGATGCTCGTCCAGCCATTGAACTCCTCCAGGCGCGGCGTTCCAACTGCGCCGGGAAATGCCGTCGTCAGCAGCCGGTAGAGGAGCAGGAACCCTGCCGCCTTCGACGCCGTCGAGAGGAAGGCGGTGACCGGCGGCGGCGCGCCCTGATAGACATCCGGCGCCCAGGTGTGGAATGGCACGACCGAAATCTTGTACCCCAGACCGGCAATCACGAAGATCATGCCGAGGATCAGCAACGGGCTGCTGGCGGCATCGCCGGTTGCAAAGCGCCCGACTTCTGCGAAGAGCGTGGCGACAATTGGCGTGCCGCCTGCCTTCTGATTCTCACTTGCGACAAAGCCGTAGACCAGGCTGATGCCATACAGGAAGATCGCTGACGACAACGACCCGAACAGGAAGTATTTCAGTCCCGCTTCTGGCGAACGTTCACTCTCGCGGAAGTAGCCAGCGAGTACGTAGAGCGCAATCGACGACAACTCCAGCGCCAGGTACGCCAGAATGAACTCTGTCGCCGCTGCCATAATCGACATCCCCAGCGTCGAGAAGATCAGCAGCCCGTAGAACTCGCCGGGGTTGGCGGTCAACCGGTATCCCATCGCCAGCAGAGTCGTCAGAAACGCCGCGCCAATAAACGTCAGGCGCGCGATCATCGTGAACTCATCGGTCGCAAAGGCGCCCAAAATTGGCGACCCGCCCGGTCCGCCCGCCTGCAGATTGCGTCCCAGCGTCAACAGCACGTCCAGTGGTCCGCCGCTCGGGTCGGGTACGGTAAAGAGGAAGCGGCTCTGCACCAACCCGACGATGAAAACCAGCCCCAACCCCACGGCGGTTAACTGACCGGCTTCCCTGGCGCGTTCGAGTTGCGCCTCTGGTCCGCGCCCCCAGCGCGTCAGCACATCGGAGCCGAGCACCAGCAGCCCCAGCAGCAGGAGCATCAACTCTGGCAGGATCCGCGGAATATCGGTGATCTGGAATGACATATGATCTTCCTATTATCGCATCCCCAACGCCCCGGCGCGCGCCAGCGCCTCGGCGATTGGCTGCACGCTCGCCTCGATCGGTTCGGTCAGGTACGCCGGGTAGAGGCCGCTGATGATCAGCACCACCACCAGGATCACCCCGGCGGCATATTCCTGCGCCGTCAGTTTGGGCAGATGGAGGAACTCGGGGTTTTTCAGTTCGCCGAAAAACACCCGGTACACCGCAATCAGAATGTAGCCCGCCGTGATCGGGATCGAAACGCCCGCTAGCACCGCAATCAGCGGGAAGCGTTGCCACATGCCCATGAAAATGTTGAACTCCGCCCAGAACCCCGCCAGCCCTGGCATACCCATCGACGACAGCCCGGCAATGATGAAGACAATCGCCGCAAACGGCATCACCGTGAACAGACCGCCGAGTTCAGGAAACTGCCTGGTGTGCGTCCGGTCGTACACCATCCGCCCGACAACCGCGAAGAAGAGCGCCGTCATCACGCCGTGCGCGAACATCTGAAGTACCGCGCCGGTCATGCCAATCGTGTTCGCCGCCGCCAGACCCATGAGCGTCAACCCCATGTGGCTGACCGACGAATACCCGATCATGAACTTGAAGTCGCGCTGCGTCATGGCGATGCTCGCGCCGTACACCGCATTGATCAGCGTGGCGATGGCTATCGGCAACAGCCAGTAGTTGGCGCCTTCGGGAAAGATCCACATTGCTACGCGCAGGCAGCCATACGCCCCCAGTTTCATCAGCACGCCCGCGTGCAGCATCGAAACCGCGGTCGGCGCGGCGACGTGACCGGTCGGCGACCAGGTGTGGAACGGGAACATACCTGCCAGCACCGCAAATCCCAGGAAGAGCGGCACGAAGAAGATGATCTGCACATCACGCGAGAACAACGCCGATTGCGCCAGCAGGCGCATGTCGAAGGTGCGCAGCGTGCCGCTGAAGTAGACGGCGACCATCCCCAGAATGATGAATGCCGACCCGCCCATCAGGTAGAGCGTCAGTTTCATCGCGCCGTACTCTTTGCGCGTGCTCCCCCAGATGCCGATCAGCAAGTACATCGGCAGCACCGCCAGTTCGTAGAAGATGAAGAGCAGGAAGAGGTCGAGCGACACAAAAACGCCATACACGCCTGCCGCCAGCAGCAACAGCAACGCCCAGTACTCGCGCGTCCGCTCCTCGATATTCCAGCTAATCAGCGCGCCGGTGAAAATGACGAGTCCGTTGAGCAGCAGCATCGGCAGGCTGATGCCATCGACGCCGAGGATGTAGTTGATGCCGAGTTCCGGCAGCCAGGGGATTTCTTCGAGAAACTGGAACTTCTCCGGGCTGCGGTAGTCATACGCCAGGTACACCAGCAGCGTCAACACCAGCGAAATGAACGAGAAGACCGCGCCGACGATCCGGATCTCCTGCTTCTGCTCCGGTTTCAGCAGCGCGATGATGAATGTCGGTATCGCCAGGCTGAGCCAGATCAGGCTGAGCCAGGGAACATTGGCTGGCAGATCGATCAGGTTCATAGGACGCTTATGCCCCCCCCACCACCCGGGTGAACACTTCCACCAGTGCGGTTGCTGTCTGGTTCGACAGGTCCATAATCGGCGCGGGATACACCCCCAGGATCAGGAGCGCAATCAGCAGCGGCGCAACCGCCAGAAATTCGCGCCCGGCGAGACGCATATCGGGCATGGCGCTGCGCTCGTTGGTTTTGCCGTGGAAGATCTGCCCGTACATCCGCAGCAGCGCCAGCGCCGTCACCACCAGCCCGATGGTCGCCAGCAACGCGAAGAGCGGCAGCGACGCCCACACGCCGCGGAAGATGAAGAACTCGCCAACGAACCCCGCAAGACCGGGCAGCCCCAGATTACCGAACGTCGCCACCCCCATCGCCCCGGCGAAGACCGGCATCGTGGTGCGCAACCCGGCAAGCGATCCCATCTCATCGGAACCGGTGCGTTCAGCAAGCATACCCGCCAGCAGGAAGAGCGCGCCAGTCGAAAGACCGTGCGCCACCATCTGGAACAGCGCGCCATTGATCGCCGTCGCACGGGTGGCGGCATCCGCTGCGCCGACGGTCGCGGCTGCGGCAATCGCCAACCCGACGTACCCCATGTGATTGACCGAGGTGTAGGCGATCAGGCGTTTGAGGTCGCCGCCGACCTGACCGAGCGCACCGAAGGCGCCGGCCACGACGCCGATCAGCGCCAGTGCGCCGATTGCCGGACCGAAGTACTGTGCCGCATCGGGAACCAGCGGCAGCATCAGGCGCAACATCCCGTAGGCGCCCATTTTCGACATCACTGCCGCCAGCAGGATGGACGCCGCCGGCGGCGCCTCGCTATAGGCGTCGGGCAGCCACGTGTGGAAGGGCCAGATGCCGAGTTTGATCGCAAACGCAATGAAGATCGCCCAGAACGCGATGGATGTGTAGAGCAGCGGGTAGCGCCCAAGTGTATCGGCAATTCCCAATTGCTCAACATAATTGAAGATGATCTCGCGCAGCGTCAGGTTCACCGGGTCGAGCGCCGCGCGTTCGACGGTTAACCCCTGACCCAGGCGCGCCAGCGTGATCAGATCAAAGGTCGGGATGCCAGCCGCAGCCGTGGCGACGTAGAAGAACTGAAAGAGCAGCAGCATGCCGATTGATCCAGCCATCGTATAGACGAAGAACTTGAGCGCAGCATCACGGCGGCGCTGCTCAGGGTCGGCGTCGGCAGCGTGGCGGCGCCCCCATCCCTGGATGAGGAAATATGCCGGAACCAGGCTGAACTCCCAGAAGATGAAGAAGAAGAAGAAATTGAGCGCCAGGAAGTACCCCAGCATCGCTGCTTCCAGCAGGAACATGAGCGCGATGTACAGTTTCACCCGCTCTGTGATGCCAAACGATGCCAGCATCGCCACTGGCGCCATCGCCGCCGTGAGAATGACCAGCGGCATACTGATGCCATCCACCCCAACGAAATAATCGACCCGGATCGCCTGCACCCATGGAACCTTCTCGACGAATTGCACCACCCCCTGCCCATCAGCCGTCGCGTTCGGATTGAACCCGACCCAGACGACAATCGCCAGCGCCAGGGGAATGGTCGACCACGCAGTAGCGCCGATTGTCACCGTCCGGTCGTCGAGCCGCAGCGCGCCAGCCAGCCCGGCCAGCGCCAGTCCGACCAGCGGCGACAGGATGAGCAGCGTCAGCCAGGGTGTCGATGCGTATGCCAGGTATGTCATAAGTTCACCACAGGTGTCTTCTTTGCTCCGCCGCCGATTTTTTATTTCGGAGGCAACCCCACACCCCGTGTAGCAACCAGGTATCGCCGCATCCAGCCCGCGAAGGCGGGCTTCGCTTTCCACAGCCCGCGACTTCAGTCGCCGGGCGGGAAGGCGGATAGCGGAATTTTTCAAAGTCCATCAGCTGCCGGGCGGACGGATCCCATTCCACGCTCAACGCACCAGGTACAGGTACAGAACGCCGAGCACGACCGCTCCCGCGAACGCCAGCGCCACGTAATCCTGCACTTTGCCGGTGGTCGTGCGGCGGGTGCGATCACCCGCGACCTGCGTGCCGGTTGCCATCAGATCAGCGCCATCGTTCAGCATGGCATCGTCGATGATGAAATTGACCTGTCCCAGGAAGCGGGTAAAGCGTCCCGTCTCAATCACCACGCGGTCGATCACATGCTCATCGAGCCAGGTTCCGAGACGCGCCAGCGCCGCCGTTGCGACGCCAACCGTCGCGGCATACAGTTCATCGACGTAGAACTTGCGGTTGAGCACCGTAAAGACGCCAGGCATCATCCGCTCCAGCGGGTCAGCTTCCTCAGCGGATGACGCAAAGGCGTTGCGGTACACCAGCCATCCCAGGAGAATGCCGCCAATCGCAATCGCGCTGGAAATCCCCATCACCAGCAGGTTCAGTTTCCCGGCTTCCTGCCCGAAGAAATCCGCCAGATGATGGAAGCCGTCGAACGGCAGATTGACGACGCCGCCAAACACTGCGAACAGCGCCAGAATGACCAGCGGCGCTGTCATCGTCCACGGGCTTTCGTGCGGGTCGTGCGCCTCGTGGTGATGGTCGTCGTGCGACACGAAGGCATATGGCTGCTGCCGCGGATGATGCCCGCGGAAGGTTCCGAAAAACACCACCATAATCTGGCGCGTCATGTAGAACGCCGTCAGCAGCGACGCCAGGCTGAGCACAACCCACACCAGCGTATTAGCGCGGAACGCATCCGCCAGGATTTCATCCTTGCTCCAGAACCCGGCGAAGCCAGGGAACCCGGCGAGCGCCAGGAAGCCTGCCATATACGCCAGGAACGTCACCGGCATAAAGCGGCGCAACCCACCCATATTGCGAATATCCTGCGCCGTATTCGAGTCGTGCCCGACGGTCGCTTCCATGCCGTGGATGACCGAGCCGGAGCCGAGGAACAGCAGCGCCTTGAAGAAGGCGTGGGTAAGCAGATGGAACATCGCCGCCACCCATCCGCCGATGCCAAGCGCTGCAACCATGAACCCAAGTTGCGAGAGGGTCGAGTATGCCAGAATGCGCTTGATATCGAACTGCCCGACCGCAATCAGTGCAGCGAACAGCGCCGTGAATGCGCCAATCGTCGCAACGACCGGCAAAGCGTCGCTGACCTGGAAGATCGGGAACGTGCGCGCCGTCAGGAACACCCCTGCCGAGACCATCGTGGCAGCGTGGATGAGGGCGGAAACCGGCGTCGGACCCTCCATCGCGTCGGGAAGCCAGACGTGGAGCGGGAACTGCGCCGATTTGCCGATTGTGCCGCTGAAGATCAGCAGTGCAATGCCGGTGGCGGCGCTGATCCCGATGCCGGTCGTCGTCGTCGCCAGGCGCTCGAGCAACTCAGGGTTGAACACCTGCCCCGGTCCTGTGCCGAGTTCGAGCGTTCCAGCTTCAGTCCACAGCCATGCCAGACCGATCATGAAGAGCACATCGCCGATGCGCGTGGTAATGAACGCCTTGATCGCCGCCTGGCGCGGAGTGATCTGGTTCGGATCGGCGTAATTCTTATCGTACCAGAAGCCGATCAACAGGTACGAACACAGACCCATAATCTCCCACGCCATGAAGAAGAGGAGCAGGTTGCTCGCCATCACCATCGCCAGCATCGCGGCGCTGAAGAGCGAAATGAACGAAAAGAAGCGCGCCTGGCGCGGATCGTGCGCCATGTAGCCGACCGAGAACAGGTGAATGCAGGTGGCGGTGATCGTCACCATCACCAGCATCGCTGCCACCGCCGGATCGATGATATACCCCATCGTGAAGGGAACATCGCCGCCAGCCGGCGCCCAACGGATCGTGCGGACGATATTCGGCTCGCGCCATTCGAACCCGTGCCCGGCGCTTTTTTCGGCGGCGGGTTCAGCAGCGTGCGTCTCTTCCGCGTGCGTCGCAACTGCGCCGTCCGCCGTGATCTTCACGCCGCTGGCGACTTCAACGGCTGTGCCAAGCGCAATGATCGTCGCGCCGACCATCAACAGCGTCGCCAGCCATGCGCTCGCGTTCTTGTTCCGCTGAACCGACGTCAGCGTAATGATGGCGAACCCGATCAGCGGCAGCAGCGGGATCAGCCAGGCATTTTCGAGAAACCATCCCATATCCGGTTCCTGCTTAATGGTCTACGGCAGACGTACGAATAACAAATAACAACCTTTGTGTTCTCTGCGCCTCTGTGGTTCTGCCGTCGCGCGCCGGGCGTTGGCTTCGACAGGCTCAGCCAACGTCAACCTTCAGCGGCTGAATGATGGAGTTTGATACAATATTCCGCTATCCGCCTACCTGCCCGGCGACTAAAGTCGCGGGCTCCTGCTGCAAAGCCCGCCTTCGCGGGCTAGACGTGGCAATACCGGATTAATTTCTCAAAAACCATCATTCAGGTTATCACTCTATCAGAGCCCAACGTGCAACATGCAACGTTCAACCTTCAACCTGCAACCTGCAACGGCGCCTTACCCGCGCAAACTATCGACCTCATCGGCATTGACCGTCTGGCGCGCGCGGTAAATCGCAATGATCATCGCCAGACCGACCGCGGCTTCCGCCGCAGCAACCGTAATAACGAACAGCGCAAACGTCTGCCCGGCGACGACATTCGGCTCCAGGTAGCGCCAGAACGCCACCAGATTGATGTTGACGGCATTGAGCATCAATTCGATGCCGAGCAGAATGCCGACGGTATTGCGCCGCGAGAGTGCGCCAAATAACCCGACGCAGAAGAGTGCGCCAGCCAGTGTGAGCACCCAGGGAAGCGGAACCGCTTCAGTCATTGACGGCATACCATGCCTCGATGCAGAACCACGGAAGAGAAGAACGACCAGATACCGCCATCATCACGTCTCACTGCCAGTCGCCTCCGACGCCTGGATGGCAGTCGCTGCCGGTTCGGGGGATGGCGCCGGTTGCCGTTGCTGCTGCCGCAACCGCACCTGCTCCGCCAGGGTCAGCACCCGGCGGCGGCGTTCACGCTCCTCGAAGGCGATGACAATGGCGCCGATCATGGCGACCAGAAGCAGGATCGCAGCCACTTCGAATGGCAGGAGATATTCGCGCATAAATGCTGTGCCGATCTGTTGTGGTCCGGAGATGGCAGGCGGTTGACCGGCGAGCGGCGGCGGCGGGAGTTGCCAGGCGTGAGTCATGACCGTCGGCACGATCAGGAGACCGAAGAGCGCCGCCGGGACAACCAGCGCAATCCACCAGCGCGGCGTCAGTTGCCGATTCTGGCTGCCTTCCAGATCGCGCGTCAGCATAATCGCAAACAGGATCAGGATTGACACGGCGCCGACATAGATCAGCACCTGGGCGACGCCAAGAAACTCCGCTTCCATTAACAGATAGAGCGCGCCGACGCCGAAGAACGACGAAATCAGCCAGAGCGCGGCATGCACGATATTCTTCACCGTGACCGTCATGATCGCAGACGTCAGGATCAGCGCGGCAAAGACCACAAACAGAATGGTGATAAAGGTATTCATAGGCGCGCTAATGACCGATGCTCTCTCATCTCAAGGAGCAATGGCCAATTCTTCCTCGATCCATTCTTCCTGCGTTGGGCGTTGGTTGATTGAGAGGATCCAGTAGGCGGCGGCGATATTGATGATCGCCGTCACCAAAACAGCAATCAACTGGCGCTGCCACGCTGCGAACCCGTCCAGGCTGATCAACCCGCTCCATTGCGCGCTCGTCCACTGCGTCAGCCCGACCATCAGCGAGGCGGACACAATATTGACCAGCGCGAGCGGCAGCAACAGTTTCCAGGCAAAGTCCATCAACTGATCGACGCGCAGTCGCGGGAACGCGCCGCGCAGCCAGATCATCACAAAGAACAGGACCCAGATTTTGGCGAGCAGATAGAATGCCGACAGCGCCGCCGCGACATGCACCCATGGACCTCCCATATTCGCCAACGCCGCAACCCCTGGTCCCTGCCACCCGCCAAGGAACGCGGTGGCGGCAAGCGCCGACAACGCGAAGTTGAGGATGTACTGCGCGATATAGAACGTCGCAAACTTCATGCCGCTGTACTCGGTCATATAGCCTGCAACGATCTCTGAGTCCGCTTCGGGAATGTCGAACGGCGTGCGCTCGCCTTCCGCAAGCGCAGCGATGAAAAAGACCAGGAAGCCAAGGAACCCGACTGGCGTAAAAACCCACCAACCCAATCCCAGGTCGAGCGCCTGCACTGGTTCATTGGGCGAACCGGGGAACGATGTGATCGTGCTGTACCACAGCGGTGAGCATGCTGCTTCTGGATCGCCGCAGAGAATGGTGGCGCCCATGATCGGCACGCCCGCCTGCATGTAGGGCAGTTCCAGCAGCGACATCCCGCCAGCAAGAATAACGACCGTCAGCAGCGCCGTGACCGCCGGGATTTCGTAGGAGACCAGTTGCGCCACTGCGCGCATCGCGCCGAGGAGCGCGAACTTGTTGTTCGACCCCCAGCCCGCCATCATCAACCCGACGCCCGACACCGCCGACACCGCGACAATATAGAGCAATGCGACGTGGAGATCGATTGGTTCCCATCCGCGCCCCCACGGAATGACGGCGAGCATCATCGCCACTGGCGCAAGCGAAACGATGGGCGCCAGCAGGTGAACCCAGTGATCGGCGCTGCGCGGAACGATGTCTTCCTTGGTAAACATCTTGACCGCATCGGCGATCGGTTGCAGCAACCCGGCTGGTCCGACCCGGTTGGGTCCGAGGCGATCCTGCATACGCGCAACCACGCGCCGTTCCGCCCACACCATCATAATGAAGTTCCCGACGGCATAGAACAGCACAATGATCGTCACCAGCAGATAGGCGATCAAAACGATCAGCCAGTCCGGGAGAGCGCCGCCAATCCAAGATCGCAGGAGGTCCGTCATAGGGTCATCACCTGTTATGTTTCACTTCCGTCATTTTGGGCAGCAGCCTTCTTCGCCGCATTGGCCGCGCGAATGGCGGCCAGGCGCGCGGCTTTATCGGCAGGCATGCCGCTGGCAGGCGGCGCCGCGCCAGTTGACTGAGCAGC
>DAOTWI010000045.1:0-3159 GCA_034436075.1 Roseiflexus sp. | reverse complement strand
GCCCCGTTCGCCAGCGCCCCAATCAGGTTCAGGTCCAGCAGCGGCAGATCGGCGAGCGGCGGAAGCGCCTGCGGCAACGCGCCGAGGGTGCGCACGCCAGACTCCTCCAGGCGCAGCGCCCAGGCGACCAGCGACACCACAACCAGCGCGATCAGGAGAGTCGGCAGGCGACGTTGCAGCCGTTGCAGCGTTGCGATGAGCGCAATCGTGGCAATACCAAGCAGAAGGCTCGGCAAGTGGGTCTGTTGAATCTGTTCTGCGCTCAGGACGAAGGTATCAATCAGACCGACGCCTATCGGCAGATCGAGGCGCAGGATGGGCGCGATCTGATTGGAAATGATCAGCATGCCAGCGCCAGCCGTAAACCCGACAGCCACCGAGTCGGAGACGAAATGGACCAACAACCCCAGGCGCGCCAACCCGAAGATGAGGCGCAAAATGCCCGCCAGAACTGCCAGCATACCCGCAAGCGCCATAAACTCAGGCGTGCCTGGCGCTGCGAGCGGCAAAATGACCGAGAGGGTCAGCAGTGATGCGGTGTTCGTCGGACCGGTGTGCAGATGGCTTGATGATCCCCACAATGCCCCGACGATGGATGCCACAATTGCGGAATAAAGCCCCATTTCCGGCGGCAGACCGGCGAGGAGCGAGAATGCCAGCGCCTGCGGCAGCAGCACAAGCCCGACGGTCACGCCCGCTACCAGGTCAGCGCGCAGGGTTTCGAGGGAATAGCCGCGCATCACCTCGACCGGACGCGCCATGGTTGCGGGGAATTTTTGCAAGGCAGCGAGCATGGGATGAGAGAACTGAGAACTGAGAACTGAGAACTGAGAACTGAGAACTGAGAACTGAGAACTGAGAACTGAGAGCCGAGAGTCCGACCTGGAAACTCAAGATTGGGCGCTGGCAGAACTAAGTTGCGTGACAGGAAGTAGCGAAGTGAAGAAGAGATTAAGACACGTGTTATGCACTCCATTGAAACTCTGCAGGTGGCATTGGGATCTCCTGGACGCGCCAGGACGCCTTTGCCTTCAGTCGCTTGAAACTCAGGCGTACACGGAACTCCTCGCCTCGAGAAGGCGCATTGCGCCCGGCGAGCCATATAGTATCTTCGGAATTGGGATTATATCGATCCTGGAGCATTCCATTTGGAACGGCGGCGATTGTGATACTTTTCAACTCATTAACTCCTTGAATTCCTGCACGAACGTAATTGTACTTCACGAAAATAGTTGTTGTTACATACTTTACTCCTTCCGAGTCTATCACTTCTGGGATCGTACCTTTTATTTGAACCTCTTTTCCGGCGCGCTTCTGCCTGATCTCCATTGAAAGTTGAGAGATTTGTAACGTTGCGGTGCTTTGACCTTCTATTTTCTCAGACTTTGAGTCAATGAAAAGTGCCTGACGGACAGTATATTCAGGGTGAAAAAGATAACGAGCTCGCTTGTAGTCTATCTTGCCGAACAAACGCTGATCTATTCTAGACATACCAGGTCTGTCCAGTGCTTCTCTGGTTATGTCCTCGCCGATATCCGATACCGGATCAAATTCGGCTTTAAAAATATTTTGCGCCAGGGCACGATAATCATAAATGGCTTGAGTGACCATGCGTAAGGTTGATCTCTCGATATCTTCTATGATATCGGGATGGTGTCGTATATCACTCAAATCTATCATCATCTTGACACTCAAAGAGGGTTCTTTGATAGCCTTTTTCTTTCTCTATTCGATTATTTGCAAGTCTTACGTATTTTTCGAGAATTTCTATGCCGATGTAACGGCGATCTGTGCGAATTGCTGCGATTGCAGTCGTACCGCTCCCCATAAAGCAATCAAGTACAATATCTCCCGGATCGGTGAGCAGTTTGATGACTCTGGCGGGCAGTTCGACTGGAAACTTTGCCTCGTGATCGTCATTTGACCTCACCGAAGGAACATGCCATACACCTCTTGATCCCCAATTTTTCCATTCCTCAGGAGACAATCTTTTCCTATCGAACCTGGTAATTCCTGGTTTCCAGAAGATATAAATGTATTCAAACTCATCCACCGAACGATATGAAAGACTGGCCCACCGGGAGTTCTCCCATGCCGTGTCCTTGACCCATATTCTTCTATCATATGTGTAAAATCCGGCTTGCAACGCCCAATCCTCGACCATTCCTCCAACAATCTTGACCCTTGTCTGCACGTCATACTTGCCGCCGCGAATATTATTGCCGTGAAGTCTGCGATCAATGGTCTGCTCGCTGCAACCCAGCAGCTTTGCGAGTTGATAACGATTATATCCGGGGTATTGTTCGATTGCTTTGAGCACATCCTCTCTTGTTACCGGGGATCGCTTCCTGGTCACGGCTTCCGCCTGAATGCGAGGCATCGTCTGGTCTTTGAACACAAGAATGTCAGCGATATTGATGGCGAGAAACCCGCCGGGCTTGAGAATAGGAAAATGGAGGCGTATGACGGTGCTGAGCAGGTTCTGCCATTCATCGAATGAAAGATGTTCTTCGTATTCTTTGCCGACAAAATAGGGCGGCGACCAGACGCTCAGGGCGATGCTGTTCGGCTCGATCTGAGGAAGCAGTTGCCGGACGTCACCGCAGTAAATGGTATCAGGTTGCAAGCAGGTGTTCGCCTTCTGTTCACTCTGACCGTTCATTGGGTACAATTCACGAAAAGCCGCCTGCAAATCTTTCGGCAGTCGGTCGATTCGAACAGGAATGGGGGCAGGATCGTCGGTCATGGCAATGCTCCCATGGTGCAGCGAACTGGCGTTCTGATTATAACACGCATAGTGTGTAATGGAACACGGATTCGCACGGATGGAGACGGATGGCTACGGATTGGGCTATGCGTGCTCATCTCGCATATTATTGTTCTCGCAACACTCATGCCTGGGCGTCGCTGGAGGCGCAGCGGCTCTGTTTGAGCAACGCCTATTGTCCTGTCGGCGCTGACGTTCTGATCCACGCGCGGCGTCCGTCGCTCACCCACTCGATGTCGCCGTCCACCCGTTCGTGGTACAGGCGCGCGCCGCCGATGGCGCGCTCGTGGTAGGTCTGTTGTGGCGCGTGCCGCGTCTGGTAGCCGTCGCTGTACACGATCGCCG
The DNA here is from genome assembly GCA_034436075.1 of Roseiflexus sp. GTDB lineage: Bacteria > Chloroflexota > Chloroflexia > Chloroflexales > Roseiflexaceae > Roseiflexus. The sequence goes on along the minus strand of DAOTWI010000045.1, from coordinate 47 downwards.
CAGGTCGCAGCGACTCGACCAGTGGGGCGTGCGGGTCGCGCTGCCAG
>DAOTWI010000044.1:0-11627 GCA_034436075.1 Roseiflexus sp. | reverse complement strand
CACCGCCGGTTACCGCCTGAAAGCGCGCCACGTCATTCATGCCGTCGGTCCGCGGTACAGCGGCAGCCCGCGTGACGCCGAACTCCTCGCGTCCGCCTACCGCTCCTCGCTGCTGCTGGCGGCGCGCCACGGCTTGCAAAGCGTCGCCTTTCCGTCGATCAGCACCGGGATCTACGGCTACCCGCTCGACGAGGCGGCGCCGATTGCCCTGTCGACGTGCCGCGATGTGCTGCACAGCCATCCCGACATTGCGCTGGTGCGCTTCGTCCTGTTCGACGAAGAGACCTTCCGCGCCTACGAGCGGGCTGCGCAGCGCCTCGGGCTGGCGCCTGCCGGAGGGTGACGATCTCATTGGAAGATCAATCAAAACCTGGACGATCAAGCCTGCATATGTGGAGTGGCTGGCGTTGGCTGAGCCTGTCGAAGCCAACGCCGATCACGAGATTGTCCATTATCTGGTTGATCTTCCTGGAAAGGAACTTGCTGGCGCAGAGTCTCTGCGCCTTTGCGCCTTTGTGTGAGCTTATTCGCTGCAATGTGGAATGGCGTATCCATTCGACCCCGAACCATCCCCTGGATATGGTACGATAAGAAGTGAGCGTTGCGGGGCGCGCGCTGGCTGACCGAAGAGTGCTCATACCGTGACTTCTGGCACACCATCCGATACGCCGTTGCTGGAGAACCCCTTCGTTCAGCGCACGCGCATTACCGATGCCACGCGCTTCGCCGGACGCTGGCGCGAACTGTCGCTCATTTTCGACGCCATCGAACTCCGCCGTCCGGTGATGGTCACCGGTCCGGCGAGCATCGGCAAATCATCGCTACTGACGCACATTACCGCATCAGCAGCGGTTCACCTCGAAGAACCGCTGCTCCCATCCTTTTATCTGGCGCTGCACGAGGCGGCGACGCCGGAAGATGTGTATCAGACGGTGCTCCAGGCATTGGGTGTGCCAGGTTCAACGCCGTCGGCGCTGGAGGTGGCGTTGCTCGAACAGGAGACGCCGGTGCTCCTTTGTCTGGACGATGCGCACCGGGCGCTGAACGCGGGTTGGGGGGAAACGCTGCTCGATACGCTGGCGCGTATTGCGCGCGGCGGGCGGCTGATTCTGGTGGCAGCGTCGGCGGGGGAGATGCCGCTCCTCAGTGAACGGTTTGTCGGCGTGCGCCTGGGCGCGTTTGCGCCAGCAGAAGTGCGCCTGCTTGCAGAGACGTATCTCGAAGGTACGAATGTCAGTTTCACGCCGGGCGAACTGCGCGCGCTCGCCAGCGTCAGCGCCGGGCATCCGGCGTATCTCCAGCGCGCTGCCTACCACCTGTTCGAGAGCCGGCGCGACGGGCGCGACTGGTACGCTGCGTTTCTCGCCGAAGCGCGGGAGCGCCCCATTCCAGGCGCGCCGCTGCCGCCGGAAGCCTTCGCAGGAGAAGACCGGCACGACGCGATCAGACCGCGTTATGGAACCCTCCGAACTGACAAACTCCCGCAGGAAGACGCCGGTTTTCTGGTTCCCGAAGCGCCGCGCCCCCTGCTGTTGATGATCCCGCCGCTGGCGGTGCTCCTGGTCTTTGTCGTCACGAGTAATGTTGTTACTGCCGCAATCGTGGCGTTGCCGGGTCTGGCGATTGCGCTGGCGTGGTGGTATCGCTGCCGCATCAGTTGAATCGGCACGCCTGCACCGGCGAGTCGGTCGCTACTGCAATCCGTCCATCAAGCAGCCACACCAGCGCTCCCTGCGAGAAACTGGTTTCAAAGACATTCCGATGGCGTCCAGGCGCAAAGACGATCGGTTGCCCGCGCTGGATCGGTCGCGGAGCAAAGAAATTCTGCCACCAGACGGGTATGGCGACATTGAAGGCGTTGTCGTTCCGATAGCCGAACCGTGCAATCGAAGCGCCATTGCCGTTGCAGAACGTACACTCCAGAATGGGCTGAATGCGGATCACTGCATCGCTGCCGCATCGGATCGGATAATCTGCGTGCGCCGTGACTCTCTGACCATTCAGTGACCAGGTGAGCGGCAAACCATCGAAGACTACCGCAAATGCAACCTTCTTGCTCCCCGGCTCAAATATCGTCGGCTGCCCAAGGTTCTCCCGATAGCGTGTGAAGCGGTTGCTTGCGCCGATCGGAACCTGAATGGACGTTTCTCCCTGCACTTCATAGCCGAAGAGCGCCACATAACTCATCGTCGAGCGCCGCGCAACACACGCAAGAACTGGACGAACCGTTCCGGGCGTGCTGGTTGCCGTGGGCGACGGCGTGTGGGACGGCGTGCTGGTGGCCGCGCTGGTCGCCGTTGCAGACGGGGTGCTGGCGGGCGTGTTCGTCGCCGTCGGGGTGTGGGATGGCGTGCTGGCGGGCGTGTTCGTCGCTGTCGGCGTATTCGACGGGGTGCTGGTGGGCGTGTTGGTGGGCAGCGGCGTATTCGACGGGGTGCTGGTTGCCGTGGGCGACGGCGTGGCAGTGGCAATGGGGAGCGGCGTAGTGGTTCCTCCTGGCGTTGTCACTTCAACAAAAACATACGCCGCGCCGGTTATCGGTCCGAAGAGCGCATCGCCGTATGCTCCGGCAATGATTGCGTTCCCATCGATGCCGACTGACCAGCCAAGCCGATCACCACTGTCGGTGTCGCTACCAAGCAATTTTGCGCGTTCGATCCAGGTTGCGCTGCTGCGATCGAACACATAGACCGCACCGCTGGCAGGTCCGTTTGCGCTATGCAACGGCGCGCCGACAACGAGCCGCTGGCTGGAAAGCGCCAGCGCGCTGCCGAAGCGATCACTCGCAACCGTATCGCTGGCGACGAACTTCTGGCGCTGCACCCAGGCAGCGCTATTAAACTCGAAAAGATAGACCGCGCCGCTGAAACTGCCAGTGAAGCGGTGCGATGGCGCGCCAACCGCGATCCAGCCATTGTGCAACGCCACTGCGCTGCCAAAACGGTCGCCGACTATCGTATCGCTGGCGGACACTTTGTGCCGCTGCACCCAGGCAACGCCATTGAACTCAAAGAGATACACTGCGCCACCTGCACCGTGCAGCGGTGCGCTGACCGCGAGCCAGCCATTGTGCAACGCCGCCGCGCTGCCAAAACGGTCGCCAGGGCGTGTATCGGCGCCGATCAACTTCTGGCGCTGCACCCAGGAAGCGCCGTCGAAGGTGAAGACATAGACGGCGCCGGCATCGCTGCCATACGAGTCGTGCAATGGCGCACCGACGATCAGCATGTTCTGACCGATTGCGAGGGCGCCGCCAAACTGCGCCAGTGTTTCGGGATCGCCTGGGGTGATGATCGCCCGCCGTTGCCAGTCGGTGTTGGAAAAGAGATACACTGCGCCAGCATCCTGCGCTCCAATGCTGGCATACGGCGCGCCCACCGCCGTCTGCATCCCATCGGTCGCTACCGCTGCGCCGAAGAAAGCGCCTGCCAGAACATCGGACATGCCCAGGCGCGCCTGCTGCTCCCACGATGCAGCGCTGCGGGTGAAGGCGTAGGCGGCGCCAGCGCCTGGCGCCAGGTCCGACTTTCCATAGGCGCCGACGATTGCCGTGTCGCCAGCAAGCGCGACCGACAGACCGAAATAATCGTACTGTGCAGCATCAGCGGCGGTCAGTTTCGTTTGCGTGAAGGTCAGAGATGATTGCGGCAGCGCCAGTTGAACAGGCGCAAAGCATGCAATCAGCGCGATGACCACAATGCTCGCCAGACGCGCGCTGACCATGGTGCGATGGCGCATGAGACGCCTCCTGTAACGACGCTTGAGTAGGATGTTTGCCTCATGCCATCTTTATCATATCAGGCAAAGCACAGACAGCAATGATGACCAAAGTACCAGAACAACGCTCTCCCGCCCTTGCGATTACTACTCTACCTCACGACTCTGGATAGCCTATGAACGCAATGTGAAAAAGGTGTTATCCACAGCGCGTGACCAAAAGGGGGAGAAAGCGGTTGTACTAAGGAGTGCGGATACATGCTCGAATGCATAGAAAGGATAAGGTCAGCGATGACCAGAGCGATTCGTCTGATTGTCATTACATCCCCCGATCAACTCGATCAGGAGTGGATCAATCGCCTGGCGCGCGAGGCGGAGGTTGAGCATGTTGATCGCGTAGGCAGCGTGGCTGCTGGCGTCCTGCTCGCCCGGCAGAGCCGCCCGGATCTGGTCATTGTGGATCGCGACGTCGAGCAGATCGAAGCGGCGATCCGGCAGATCTTCACCCATGTTCCTTCAACGCTGTGCATTGCCATCACACCATCGGCGGATGTTCCAACGCTGCGGCGACTGGTGATGGCTGGCGCGCGGGATGTCATCAGCCGGCCGGTCCACCATGCCGACGTCATGAACAGCATCCGCTCGGTTGTGGCGGCGGAACGGGATCGCGCCGTTCGCGCCGCATCGAACAGCGACCGGCAACTGGGGCGGCTGGTTGTCGTCGTGGCGCCAAAAGGCGGGGTTGGCGCCACGACCATCGCCACCAATCTGGCGGTTGCGTTGCGCCAGGTGACGAATACCAGCGTTGCGCTTGCCGACATGGGATTGCAGTTTGGCGATGTTGGCGTTCAGTTGAATATCTGGTCGCGCCATACGCTGTACGATCTGGCGACGCATGCCACCGAACTCGATGACACCCTTTTCGAGAAAGTGTTGCAAGCGCACAGTTCCGGCATCAAGGTGTTGCTCGCGCCGAACGAACTTGAGGCGGCGGGCGACATTTCAGGCGATGCGATGACGGCAGTGGTGCAGGGTCTGCTGGCGCGTCACACCTATGTGGTATGCGATACCTGGTCATTCCTCGATGAAGTGACCGAAACTCTGCTTCAGAAGGCGGACGATGTGCTGGTCGTCACAACGCCGGAAGTTCCGGCGCTGCGCAATACGAAGAGTTTTCTGGAGCATCTCACGCGCAATGAACTGACACAGGGGCGGATCACGCTGGTGCTCAACCGCTTTCCGAGTGTCAACGGCATTGCGTTGCACGACGTGCAGAAGCACCTGCGCTATCCGGTCGGCGCCAACATTCCGAGTGAAGGACAGCCGATTACGCATAGCGTCAATCGCGGTGTGCCGATTGTTATGGCGCAACCCAACAGCTGGGCGAGCCAGAGTCTGCTGCGCCTGGCAGCGTATGTGGCAGGCGATAACGCAAACCTGATTTCGCTCCAGCATTCGGGCGAAAAGAAAACCGGGAAGATCGCTCTGCCCGGTATGAAAGGGCGCCGCAGCCTGTTGAGCCTGATGCGCGGCATGTAACGGCGGGATTACCCTTCCGCCATTTTGTACCCGACGCCGCGCACCGTCAGGATCAGGCGCGGGCGTGAGGGTTCAGCTTCGACTTTTTCGCGTAGCCGGCGCACGCAGACATCCACCAGGTTTGTCTCGCCGACGTAATCGTACCCCCAGACCTCGCGGAAGAGGGTTTCGCGATCGAACACATGACCGGCGTTGGCGGCAAGGAAGTAGAGCAGCTCAAACTCCATCGGCGTCAGGTTGACTTCTTTGCCGCGCACTGTCACCCGGTGGCGCGGTTCGTCGATTTCGATCTCGCCAACGCGGACGATTGGCGGCGCCACGCGGTGCTTATACCCTTCGACGCGCCGCAGAATGGCATCGACGCGCGCAATCAACTCAGCAGTCTTGAACGGTTTGGTGATGTAATCATCGGCGCCGAGTTCGAAGCCGTGCACAATGTCGTCAGTGCCGTCACGAGCGGTCAAAATGATGATCGGAACGTCAGAACGCTCGCGGATGCGCTGGCATGCCTCGAAGCCATCGACATACGGCATCATAACGTCCAGGATGACGACATCGAACTTCGATTCGTTGAACGTCTTCAACGCTTCCAACCCGTTCTTGACCGCGACGATCTCGTAGCGCGGGTCCTTCAGCGTCACCTGAATCAGCGTGCCGATCGACGGATCATCGTCCGCAATCAGGATGCGGCGCGGATGAATGGTTTCTTCGTGGGCGCGTTCGGCCAGTCGGCGTATGAGTCGCATAGTAGTACCATGTTCCTCCGTACTGTATGCAGTATAGCGACTCTTGCGCTACACGTAAAGAGGGAAAAGCGGGGTCAGGAGGTCCAGCGTGTTAAGATATTTTCACGTTCGAACAGCATGACCGCGCCCGCAAAGGCGAGCGCCGCCAGGAATGCCAGCGCCGCGCTTGCAAGGAGCGCCAGCAGCGGCGTCAGCACCACCACGCCGAGCAACTGCGCGACGAAGAGCGCCAGGATCGGCACAACGACGACGGCTGAAACTTGCTGCGCCGTGCGTGGATCATTGACCCGCCCCGAAACGGCGACGGTCGCAGCGACCATGAGCAACGCCAGTGATGGCGAGCCAAGCAGAAGAAGCACCCACCATCCGCCGCTCAGGATGGCGTCGTACACCTGATCGCTGAGAACAACCAGGCGCAGCGCCAGCACGAACGCCAAAGCCGCTCCCCAACTGATCACGATGGATGGAACGAGGGATGCCAGGCACTTGCCGAGCAACAGTTCCCAGGTCTGGATCGGCGCTGCCAGCAGCGGTTCGAGCGTGCGGCGCGTCTTCTCGCCGATAATGCTGTATGATGCAATTGCCGACGGGACGATCAGCGGCATGAGCAGAAACATCACCCCGAACTGCTTCCCCATCACTGCCTGTCCCAATTCCATGTCCGACAAACCTGCAAGCGACGGGTCGGCGATGACGGCGCCGAGTTGGGTGGTATCCTCGTCGGGTGTGATGCCAAGCAGATAAACGGTAATGATCGGCAGGATCGTCAGCAGCAGCGGCGGGATCAGGATTGTCATCCACAGGGTGCGTTCGCTGCGCAGTTCGAGCCATTCTTTCTGCAGGATGATGAGCGCTTTACGCATATGCCCGCTCCTGCGGCGCCCCTTCGCGCACCAGTTGCAGGTAGACGTCTTCGAGGGTGTGTTCGCGCGGTTCGACGTACCGGATGGCGGCGCCAGCTTCGAGCAACGCGCGCACCAGCGGCGGGTTGTGCTCATCGGGGTTGTCGAGTGAGACATTCAGCGCATCGCCATCGGCGGCGGCGGCATGAACGAATGGAAGGGCGCGCACTGCATCCAGGAATGATTTGGCGTCGCCCGCGATGCGGATGCGCACGCCGTTGCCGAAGAGTTCGGCGCGCAACGCCGCAGGCGCGCCAATGCGCAGGAGGCGGGTGCGGAACACGGCGATCACATCACACAACTCATCGGCTTCCGGCAGATTATGGGTGGTCAGGAAGATGGTCCGCCCCTCGGCGCGCAGGTCCTTGATGAACTCTCGCACGGTGCGGGTGGCTTCCGGGTCGAGACCGGCGGTTGGCTCGTCGAGGAAGATAACCTCCGGTTCGTGCAGCAGCGCGCGTGCAATCGCCAGTTTCTGCCGCATCCCTTTGGAGAAACTGCCAACCGGGTCATCGCGCCGGTCCCATAGCCCAAGCATGCGCAGATACCGTTCGGTCTGCGCTCCGGCGCGGGCTGCATCGAGATCGTAGAGGCGGGCAAAGAAGATCAGGTTCTGGTGCGCACTGAGGCGTTCATACAGCCCCGGACTTTCGGTGAGCAATCCAACGTTACGCCGGATCATCTGGTCGTCTTCGCCAAGGCGATGCCCGGCCACAACGGCGCTGCCAGCGGTTGGCGCAATCAACGCCGCCAGCATGCGCACGGTGGTGGTCTTCCCGGCGCCGTTCGGTCCGAGGAAGCCGAACACCGCGCCCTGCGGCGCTGCCAGCGTCAGACTCTCGACCACAACGCGCTCGCCAAATGCGCGGGTCAGTTCATGGGTTTCAATCGCGTTCATGGGGCGGGAAGGAACGGCAAGAGGCGGATGGTTTGCGCCGGGGAGCGCCTCTTGCCGTGGCGCCGTCATTCGAGATAGCCGCGCAGACCGCGCCCGTAGTGCGGATGGCGCAACTTGCGCAGGACGCGCGCTTCGATCTGGCGAATGCGCTCGCGGGTAATGCCAAACTCGCGCCCAACCTCTTCCAGGGTGCGGTAGTGCCCATCGTACAAGCCGTAGCGCAGCTGGATGATGCGGCGTTCGCGTTCGGGCAGTTTTTCGAGCGCACTGTCGATCTGTTCGCGCAGGATATGGTGTGAGGCGCTTTCCATTGGTGTGACGCCTTTGCCGTCTTCGATGAAATCAGCCAGCACCGAGTCCCCTTCCGCGCCGATCGGGGTTTCGAGCGAGATCGTCTGGCGCGCCGCTTCGAGCACCCGCCGCACTTTTTCCACGGGAATGCCAAGTTCAAGCGCAATTTCGTCCGGCGTCGGATCGCGCCCGGTGGTCTGCTGGATGCGATTGCTGGTGCGCATCACGCGATTGATCGTTTCGCCGACGTGCACCGGCAGCCGGATGGTGCGGCTCTGATCGGCGATCACACGGGTGATCGCCTGGCGGATCCACCATGTGGCATACGTCGAAAACTTGTACCCTTTGCGATAGTCGAACTTCTCGGTGGCGCGCATTAAACCGATGTTGCCCTCCTGGATCAGGTCGAGCAGGGACATGCCGCGCCCAAGGTACTTTTTAGCAATCGACACAACCAGGCGCAGGTTCGCCTGGATGAGGCGCTCGCGCGCCGCCTGACCTTCCTGAACCCAGCGGTGCAGCTGGAGGCGTTCTGCGGAGGTGTAATCGCCATTCTGCAATCGCTCGTTCGCCTGCTCGCCGCGCTCGACCTGTTGCGCCAGGATAATCTCTTCCTGGGCGGTCAACAGGTTTACCCGACCAATTTCACGGAGGTAGACCCGGACAGGATCATCGACTCCCACGCCGTCAACATCAGCGTCGAGGTCGTGATCCAGTGCATCGTCTTCCTGTTCGTGGGCTGAATGAAACAGGTCGGCATTGGGATCAAAGGGATCGGGATCGCCAGCAGCGCGCTCAAGGATGTGCTCGATGGTTTCGGGCGCGGGTTCGGCGGCGGGGCGATGAACACGAACGTGATTGCGCGGAGAGGTCTGCGACTCGTGGGCCGTGGCCAGGAAGGAGTCGAGGGGTTCTTTCACATTCCACCAGCCTTCTGTGCATAACGGCCTATTATAATGTGCATACGGTAAGATAGCACAAAAGTCGCACATCTTCAAGGACTATTTTGCACTAGTACCTGTCCTGGAGATGGCGTGCTATAATCTGTGAGAACCGAGAACGGAGAACCGGGAACCGAGAACGGAGAACCGAGAACCGAGAACCGGGAACCATGATCAGTAAGGAGTGGACTGTGCAGATCTACCTGGATACTGCCAATCTGGAGGAAATCCGCACCGCCGCCAGCTGGGGCGTACTCAGCGGCGTGACGACGAACCCGTCGCTCATGGCGAAGGAAAAGGGCGCCGATTTCAAGGCGACCATTCAGGAAATTGCGAGTCTCGTAGACGGCCCGATCAGCGCCGAAACGACTTCGCTCGACGCCGACGGCATGGTGCGCGAAGGGCGCGAGTTCGCCACATGGCACCCGAATGTCGTGGTCAAGATACCGAGCACCACCGAAGGGCTGAAGGCGGTGTCGCGCCTGGCGCGCGACAACATCCGCTGCAATGTGACGCTCTGTTTCAACGCGGTGCAGGCGCTCATGGCGGCGCGCGCCGGCGCCTTCATCATCAGCCCGTTCGTCGGGCGCATCGATGATGTGGGAGTCGATGGCATGAGCCTGATCCGCGAGATTGTGCAGATCTATCGAAAACACGACATTCCGACGCTGGTGTTGGCGGCGTCGATCCGCCATCCGCGACACATCGTCGAGGCGGCGCTGGCGGGCGCGGATATTGCTACCTGCCCGTTCAAGGTGCTCGAGCAGAGCATGCGCCACCCGCTGACCGACATCGGCATCGAACGATTCCTGGCGGACTGGAAGGCATGGCAGCAGAGCAAGTAACGCTGGAGTTCTCCAGCGCCGCCTGCTCTTTATGGAAAGCATCATGACATCATCGTATACCGATCTCGACTGGCTTGCCATCAACACGATCCGCACGTTGTCGATTGATGCAGTGCAGGCCGCCAATTCCGGGCATCCCGGCATGCCGCTGGGCGCTGCTCCAATGGCCTATGTGCTCTGGACGCGCTTTCTGCGCTTTGATCCGGGCGATCCCTCCTGGCCCGACCGGGATCGCTTCGTGCTCTCCGCCGGTCATGGCTCAATGCTGCTCTATAGCCTGCTGCACCTGACCGGTTTTGATCTCTCGCTCGATGACCTGCGGCGCTTCCGCCAGTGGGGCTCGAAAACGCCGGGGCACCCGGAGCGCCATCTGACGCCAGGGGTCGAGGTGAGCACCGGTCCGCTGGGGCAGGGGTTCGGCAATGGCGTGGGCATGGCGATTGCCGAGGCGTTCCTGGCGGCGACGTACAATCGCCCCGGTCACACGTTGTTCGATCATTACACCTATGCGATTGTCAGCGACGGCGATCTGATGGAGGGCGTGGCCGCTGAGGCGGCGTCGTTGGCGGGGCATTTGCACCTGGGGAAACTGATCTATCTGTACGACGACAACCATATTTCCCTCGACGGTCCGACCAACCTGGCGTTCACTGAAGATGTGCTGCTGCGCTTTGCGGCATACGGCTGGCACACAGCGCGCGTTGCCGACGGCAACGACCTCGATGCCATCACGGCGGCGATCCGTGAGGCGCAGGCGGTGACCGATCGCCCGTCGCTGATTGCGGTGCGCACAACCATCGGCTATGGCAGCCCGCTGGCAGGCACGAACAAGGTGCATGGCAGCCCGCTCGGCGCCGATGGCGTGCGCGCCACAAAACAGGCGCTGGGGTGGGACCCGGACGCAACGTTCTTTGTTCCTGATGAAGTTCGCACATTGATGCGCCTGGCGCGGGAACGCGGGGCTGCTCTGTGTAGCGACTGGCAGGCGCGCTTCGAGGCGTATGCGGCGGCGTATCCTGCCGAAGCCAGCGAGCTGCGCCTGGCGCTGGCAGGAAAACTGCCGGGTGGTTGGGAGGCGCGTCTGCCGGCATTCAGCCCGACAGACGGTGACCTGGCGACGCGCGAGGCGTCCGGGAAGACGATCCAGGCGCTGTATGATGCGATTCCGTGGATGATCGGCGGTTCCGCCGATCTCTCGGAGAGCACCAAAACGCCGTACACCACAACGATGAGTTTTCAGGCAGACTCCCGTACGGGGCGAGTGATCTGGTTCGGTGTGCGGGAACATGCGATGGGGGCGATCCTGAACGGCATGGCGGCGCACGGCGGCGTCAAACCCTACGGCGGGACGTTCCTGGTGTTTTCGGATTACATGCGCGGCGCGATCCGCCTGGCGGCGCTGTCGCATCATCCCGTCGTCTACGTCTTCACCCACGATAGCATCGGTTTGGGGGAAGATGGTCCGACGCACCAACCGGTCGAGCACCTGGCGGCGTTGCGCGCTATTCCCAATCTGTGGGTCATTCGCCCGGCTGATGCGAATGAGACGGTGGTCGCCTGGCGGATCGCCCTCGAGCGCGCCGATGGTCCGACGGCGCTGATCCTGAGCCGGCAGAAGTTGCCGGTGTTCGACCGTTCGGCGCTGGCATCCGCCGAAGAAACGCGGCGTGGGGCGTATGTGTTGCGCGATGCCGCCGACGGCATGCCGCAGGTGATCCTGATGGCGAGCGGCTCGGAGGTGGCGCTGG
>DAOTWI010000043.1:0-3803 GCA_034436075.1 Roseiflexus sp. | reverse complement strand
CCACCTGCGTGGACGCCCGGCGGAACGCCTGCCCGGCACACCCCCTGCTTGCGGGGGGTTGGGGGGTAGTCGCCAGCTGGGGCGCATCGCCTCGGAAACGTGCGTGCTTGCCGCCTGACAATTCGTGCCTGCACCCCAAATAAAATGAAACAGGCGGGGCAATCGCCCCGCCTCTCCCAGATTTGACACCCGGCGCCAACGACATCAGCGGCGGGTGCGCGTGGTGACTCGCACAGGAACCGGGCGTTCCTGGAGGCGCAGCGCGGCGCGGCGAGATGCGAAGATTATCAGGGCGATTGCGGAAGCGATGAGCAGTGCCGTCATGGTGGGTTCCTCCTTCGGGATGAGCATCGGTCGTGCGCCGTGCCGCAGTTCTTCTGACAGGCAGTATAGCAGCGCGCCAGCCCGCCGTCTATAGGTGAAACATCCTATTGTGCATCAGTACATCGACTGATGGCGGGGCGGCATGGTGTAGTACGTGGTGAAGGGAGCAAGGGATGTGCAGGGAGGGGGGAGTAGGGAGGGGGGAGTGGTCACATAGGCCGACCATTTACCAAACCAAGGACTTGTGCGCGTCATCATCCATTTGATATCCCTTTGATTCGGTTGCTCCATTGACGGGGCGCTTTTTCCACCAAACCATGGTACTATGCAAGTGCAACAATGCCAGCTCCTCATCCGTGCTCGCCGTCATCGGCTCTATGTGCGCTGTGTGACAGTCTCTGCGTTGTTGTTGCATCTTCCCTGGCTCGGGCAATGTGCCAGTTGACTATCGGCTTTGCAGAGGCGCTGCCTATGGCACAAGGGGAGCAAGCCGGGAGGCTTTCATTATGTCTGAACGGGTCCAGAGACGTCGCAGATGGTTATCGGGCAACACGCCGCTTCCGGCTGCATGCGAGCAGCCGAAAGCGGCGTCTGGCGCAGCGCCTGTTCGTGGCCACGCCTTTGATCAGATGGTCATTCACCCTGAACCTGTCGTTGCGCAAGCAGGCCCCCCAACAACCGCGACCGCGTCGGGTGACGATGGTCTGTACGCTGGCGATCAAGCCGCCGAGGGATCGGGAAGACCGAAGGATTTCAATCTGCGTGAAGACGCCAACCGTGGCGATCGCACGGTTCAGCGCCACACTGCGCCTCCGGAGGAGCCAGCCCACACGACTGACATCGCCATCCAGAATAGCGCGAATGTGCATAATGTCTATGATCAGAAGTTCGACAACGCTGACCGCGACTCACAGGAAGCGTGCTCTGGTCACGAGTTTCATAGCACGCGGATGTATGGTCCTCGAGAGACGGAGGCGTGGGGTCACCAGGCCCCGTCGGCGTACCAGAGTCCTTCCGTCCGCATGGCGTGTCGGTTTGTTTCTTCCTCACCATGCTTCAAGGCAGTGACCATGCCGCACAGAGTGCAGCGCGCGGCAGCAGGCGCGCTGCCGCGCACCCCTGCTGAGGACTTGATCGATGAACACACCTCGCTGTTCAACCTTCGCGAAGACCAGCTTGGAGCGGCGCTGCTGGAACGGTTGAGGAGCGGAGAGTACAGTTTCATCCATCAAGTGCTCGATGCGCTTGGATCGACGGATCGAGACGATGTCGCCTATGAGATGCTGTTGCGAGCTTCTGACGATCTGCTGACGCACGTTGCCGATTCTGCGGAGGGTCGTCAGTTGCTGGATCGGCTCTTTGATGAATTGACGGCAGGCAGTGTCGCGCCCGAGGAACAGGAACAGGCTGACCGGATCATGCGGATAAAATCGCAGCGCATCAGCCCGGAAGCGTTTCAACAGGGCATGCAGACGGCCAAGATCTTTCCATACCGCTTGCCAGGGCTGACGGTGCTGAATGATGCACCGATCATGCATGGCGGAACGGCGGGGCGAGGGACAAATCTGGGTTCGGCAGCCGGTGCGTGTCCTCGGAATGGATATGTTCCGGGAAGAGACGCGAACGCTGCCGACCGAAGTCTTTCTCTCCGGGATCGAACTGCCGGAACAAGAGATCGTCGGCGTCAAGATGTACGATCTGGGCGGCATCGTCATCTATCGTCCGGCATTGTTTCTCATCCAGCTGGCTAACGAAACCGATACCACCGTACTGACGAAGATTGCTGAAGCAGCGGGCATTGGATTGACCCTGGGAACCGGCGCCCTCGCGGGCCTCGGCGTCAGGGCGACGATGGCTGCGCGCGTCCTGCTGTGGGCGGATCGAGCGGCATTTGCCCTGGGAACCATTGCAGCGATTATCCGCGAGCACCGGGGGTGGATTATTGAACGCTTCGGCAATTCGGGACGTGAGTTCTTGCGTTACGTTGACATGGTGCATAGCGCAGCGGCAATCTACGGATTCGCGCGCGTCGCTCTGAGTATGGGGCAATTGATCGCAGGATTGCGTTCAGCGCACCAGAACTGGCGATCGGCGGTTCAGTCGGCTGAGCGGGAACTGAGTCAGAACGAACAATCCGTTGTTCGGCAGACGAGCCAGCAGGTGGACGATATTCTGCAGAAGAGTGATGAGATCAGTCAAGCGCGGCAGCCATCGAGCACAGGGGGAACGCATCCGGAAGGCGGCGCGGGCGCGGGGGGGAGCACAACGCCAATCAGCGCGCCCGAACCGGTAACCCCACCGTCGTCGTCTGCGCCACAGGCGCAGGCTGCTGAGCCGAGCGCTGCACCGACGGCGAGTGGAACCACGCCGACCCTCAGCGTCAACGACCTGTCACGAGGGGCGCAATTACCCGATCGAGGCGGGTTGACGCTTGCCGGGCGGGCATTGCAGAAACATGGCAGTCGCCCGCATAGCGCATTTCCACGGGCTCGCGGAAGCGTGGAGGAGATCAATCGGGCAGGACAACAGATTGTAGATGAGATTCTCGCAACAGGGACAAGGACCACACGGCATCATGCACGCTTTGGCGAAGTCATCGAAGTAAAGAGCCCCGATGGGCGCGGTTTACGGTTTGACAGCACCGGAAGATTGATAGGGTTCCTTGAACCAGGATCGCCATGATGGAGATAATCATTGCCAGTGTCAGAGATCGGGAGGAACTCGTCGCCGAAATCTGGCAAGAGAATATGCTCGTCGCTGAACTCTCGCAAGAAGAAGGGCGGCTTCTTATCGACATCTATCCGAATCCGCGCGGCGGACCATGGTCTTTTCAGATTGATGAACTGCTTGAAGTTCTGCAAAAAGCAAAGTCGCTTCTGCTTCAGGACACGTAATCCTGCATAACACTGATGCCCGCCTCATCGAGCGCACTACTCACCCTAAAGGTAGGCCAGGCGCACACAAACCCGTCATCCTGTCCTGCCTCGGAGGTTCGTGGAAAATGCGCCGGGCGCGTTCCGGGCGTCTGTGCAATGCCATAGCGTACATATGAAGGTTTTGAGGAACAGCCATGCACGACCACTCGCTTGCCTTCTTGAAACAACTCCTCGCCACCCCCGGTCCTTCCGGCGACGAAGCCGCCGCCGGGCGCGTCTGGCGGCGCGAAGCCGAAACCTTTGCCGACCGCGTCTACGCCGATGTGCGCGGCAGTTCGTATGCCGTGCTTGAAGGGGGCGCGCCGCGCGTGTTGCTCGCTGGGCACATCGACGAGATCGGGGTGATGGTCAGTTCCATCGACGACGATGGCTTCCTCTGGTTTGCGCCAATCGGCGGGTGGGACCCGCAGGTGCTCGTCGGGCAGCGGGTGCGGCTGCTGGGGCGCGCTGGCGATGTGATCGGCGTGATCGGGAAAAAGCCCATCCATCAGATGAAATCCGATGAGCGGGAGAAAGCGAGCAAGATCGAGGACCTCTGGATCG
>DAOTWI010000042.1:0-2496 GCA_034436075.1 Roseiflexus sp. | reverse complement strand
CACGCCGATGACGTCGCGGATGCGGCGCGGGCGGCGACGCGGGCGGATGACGCTGCATCAGCAGCGCGAATGGCGAGTCTGGGGTGGGGAAACGGCAGCAGCGAGGCGCTGCGAGCCAACCTGAAAGCTGCGGGACTGCAGCCACCGCCTTTTCGGAATGCCGCCCATCATATCGTCGCACATACTGACCTCCGCGCACGACCGGCCCAGGAGCATCTGGCGCAATTCGGCATCCACGCCGATGATGCCGTCAATGGCGTTTTTCTCAGGATAGGACCAAGAGGAGAAGGGCTCGATCATCGCATCATTCATACGGACATGTATTACGAAGAGGTGAATCGACGGGTGTTATCTGGAACAACCAGAGAAGAAGCGATGCTCATCCTGCGTGACATTGCTGATGAACTGCACAATGGGACGTTTCCCTATCGATGAGGTGGACGCATATGGGAAAAGAGCTCGACTACCAGCGCGTTGAAGCCGAAGTGCTTCACGCGACGCGATCAGTAAGTTTGAGGCTTCAACATACAGGCGGCGAGGAGCGGTTATACGTTTTTGGCCTGTTCTATAACGAGGAAATGAGCTGTGTGTATGCTACTGCGAATACTGAGGAAGGTCTGACGGAGCGCACGTACGAGTATCTGAGACGGCGAATGCAGTCGTTCGACGATGTACGATTGCGCTTAAGGTGGACTCCGGCTGATTGGAAGTATCATCTTTTCGCTGAGGAAGCATACCATACTGCGAATGCCCTGCTCGATTCTGGTTGGAACGAAGACTTCACCGCTTATATGATTGATAAGCAGCGACTCCAGGATATATATGAGAACGCGCTGCAACGACTCGATAGAGAAGGAGTGTTTGGTGATCGAGCAGCAAGCGGGCTTCTCTTGGGGTGCTTTGAACCCGAAATGAACGCGCCCAAACTCTTGCACACCGTCAAACGTCTTAATCCACCATCCATATATGCTAGATTCGTAGCTGATCTGGATGCGCTGCGGCGCTTGCTGCAGTAACTCACCAGTACACGGCGCGCAGGCGGTGTAGCGCTTTACTGCCTGATGGCGCAAACGCGCTGATCGCCCTGGCACGGCGGTGGCATGATCCCCGGCGCGGGCGCAGGTGCGACGAGTGTGGAGCTCGCGGCGCGGTATGACGACGAGGCGCTTGAACTTCCGCTTGCAAGCGAAGGGATTGTACCGCGCAGTGAACCAGGCTGAGTATCACGACATCATGCAGAGCGGAGTTTTCGTGATTGCTATCGATGTTCCAGCGCCGGTCGTTGCCGCGTTCGAGATGTACTGGACGAAACTGGATGGCACTGGGCCGGCGTATGTTGCCAGGATCGACCAATTGAAGCGTTATATCATTGCTGGGGAGGTCACCCGTGGCCGCTAAAGAATTTCGAGCGATGGTGACGTGGCTGCCCCCGAAGCAGGGGGGCGCCGGGCGCCGCCTGCCGGACCGACCTATGCGACGGTCGCAGGTTTTGGCGATGCCGCGCCCGACCCGGATAACGCCTGGAGCCTAGTCCTCGACTTCGAGAGCCAGCCGGACTCAACGCTGACCCATCGCGTCCGTTTGCGTTTTTTATCCCCTGATGCACCCGCCCATCTGTTGCACACAGGACATCATTTCCGGTTGTTTGAAGGTCGCCAACCGGTCGCCTGGGGCGAGGTGTACGATGAGGTGCAGGACAATGAGCAGTAAGGAACGTTGTGCGCAGGTTGCGGTTGTGCTACAATCAAAGGCGCTCTGGCGAGATCAGCGCCGCCTGCTAAAGGAGAGGCCGCAATGCATGACCACCGCAGACACGCCCGCCTATCTCGCGTCTTGCCTGAAGACGCAGTCGCCGCGTTTTGCCAGCGGCATCACATTCGTCGTCTGTCCGTGTTCGGGTCCGTCCTGCGGGGCGACTTTCGCCCGGAGAGCGACATTGACGTGCTGGTCGAATTCGAACCGGAACACATCCCTGGATTATTTGGCATGGCACGGCTGGAACGCGAACTCTCGCTCTTGCTTGACCACAAGGTCGATTTGCGCACGCCTGAAGACTTGAGCCGCTATTTCCGCGACGATGTGCTCAGGGACGCCGAGGTGTGCTATGCGCAGGGATGACGCCATCCGGCTGCAACATATGCGGGACGCGGCGCGCGAGGCGCTCGACTTTGCGCACGGACGGACCCGTGCCGCGTTGGATCACGACCGCATGCTCGTGCTGGCGCTGGTGAAAGCCATCGAGATCATTGGTGAGGCGGCGTATCAGGTTGCCCCAGCAACGCGGGCGCACGTTCCGCATGTTCCCTGGGACGACATCATTGGCATGCGACACCGTCTGGTCCACGCCTATTTCGATATCAACCTGGATATTCTCTGGAACACGGTGCAGCATGATCTGCCGCTGCTGATCGCCGCGCTCGAGTGCCTGCTCGATGAGGAATAGTTCCTTTGTCTTACCCGGCGCTCGGGCGGTTCATCGCACCGGATAGCATCGTC
>DAOTWI010000041.1:0-1623 GCA_034436075.1 Roseiflexus sp. | reverse complement strand
AAATAGTGGTCGAGCAACCCCACTGCCAGCGCCGCCGCCAGCGCCGCCTGGAGCGATACCAGCCACGCGGCGCGTTCCTCGTCGCCAGCGTGAATGGCGGCGCGCAGCGCATTCCAGCTCCGTATAAAAAACCAGCTCACAATGCCCAGGAACGCCGCCAGACCAACCAGACCGGTGCGTTGCGCGATCGCCAGGTAAATGCTCGACACCCCGGCAACCAGGTCGATCTCCGGCGCCTGTCCGAAGCCGATGCCGAACACCGGGTACGCCTGGATGATCGCAATCGCGTTCTGATACTCCGCCAGGCGCATCTGGTTCGCCTGGTCGCGGAACTGCACCCCCTCGACCACGCGCTCAACGAAGCGTTCCCCGACGCCAAGCCCGATGAAGAGCGCCGCCGCCAGCGCGCCAGCCGCCAGGATGACCCACCAGAGCCGCCGGTAGCGCAGCGTCGCCACATACATCGCAGCGACGATCATGCCTCCGAGCGCCGCGCGCGAGTAGGTCAGGAACAGCGCCAGCAGGATGACGCCGGTGGCGAACAGCAACAACCGTCGCGGCAGCGCCGGACGTTCACTCACAACCTGCGTCGCCGCCAGCGCCCCGATCAGCGCCAGCATCCCGCCAAAACTGTTGGGATCGACCGACAGACCGATCGCGCGCATCAAGCCGTTGGGGTCATCTTCGACATACCGCAGCACGCGCCCTTCGGTCGGGTAGCCGATGCGCCCGAACGCCACCAGGATCTGAAGCGCCAGGTGATCGGGAATGACGTACAGAACCAGCGCAATGACAGAAGAGAACGCAGCGCCGATGATCAGAAAGCGGATGACCCAGCGCACCGTCTCGCGGTCGCGCACACAGTTGACGACGCTGAAAAAGAAGAGCGTCGCCATCACAAACTTGACATAGTTGTGAATCAACGAAGGTTCCGGACTGGCATTCGATCCAAGCAGAAAGGCGAACAGCGTGATCCCCAGAAAACCGAGGAGCGCCATGCCGATAGGCGTAATGATCAGACGTTCATCGCGGCGCACCAGCAGGCGCAGCGACCAGACCCCCATCAACGCCGCCAGCGCCAGCGTCAGGAGGGCAGGGGTCACCACGGCGCGAAAGGGAAGTGTGGCGAACGGCAGGATCGTGGCAATGCCGACGACTGCTGCAAGCCCGACGCGGGTATCGACCAGCAGCGCGTAGACGCCGATCAGCGCCGCCAGCGCCACGAAACCAAGCCAGAACGGACCGAACGCCACCGCAGCGCCGCCTGTGAGACCGAGCAGCGTCGCTGCCAGCGCCGCCATCAGCGGGCTGCGCCCCAGCGTTATCGCCAGATCATTGCGGGTCGAACGCGGAAAAGAACGCATCGGCTGTGTTTGCTGAAAATAACCGCGAAAGCGGGTTTCTTTGGAAGCATGTTGTTGCACTACACATTATGCCAAAACTGTAGCGCATATTCTTCAGATTGACAAGCGCCATCACTGATTCACCAGAAGGTATCGTGCACAACATCCATGGAATCTAATGTAACAGGAGTTACGCGGTGGCGCGTTTTCTGGCTTCGCCAGAGCCTGCGGCAGCGTGGCGTTCCCGATCAAGGCGGTGCGGTGCGGCGGCGAAGCCGCC
>DAOTWI010000040.1:0-2908 GCA_034436075.1 Roseiflexus sp. | reverse complement strand
TTTGATTAAATATTCCGCTATCCGCCTTGCAGCCCGGCGGCTGAAGCCGCGGGCTCCTGTTGCGAAGCCCGCCTTCGCGGGCTCCATTGGGCGATACCGGATTATTTTCTCAAAAACCATACGTCGCGGGCTCCTGCTGCAAAACCCGCCTGCGCGGGCTAGACGTGGCGATACCGGATTATTTGCTCAAAAACCATATGTTTGGGGCGACCAGCGGTGCGCTTCTTTCGGCAGCGGCGACATTGCGATACAACGTCGCCACCTTCGCGCCTCTCGCCCCTCACCTCTCACCTCTCGCCTCTCGCCCCTCACTTCTCACCTCTCACCTCTCGCCCCTCACCTCTCACCTCTCGCCCCTCACCTCTCGCCTCTCGCCCCTCACCTCTCACCTCTCACCTCTCACCTCATCATGCCTGTGTTATAATCGCCAGACACAATGAAGCCTTGCCTTGTTGCATCGGTGGTATCGTGCAGGCATCTCTCGCGCGTGAAGCCCTGCCGCAGGTGCGCCCATTCATCAAATGGGCGGGCGGCAAAGGGCAACTGATCCCGGAATTGGCGCGGCGCTTTCCGCCGCGTTTTCGGCGCTACCACGAGCCGTTCGTCGGCGGCGGCGCGCTCTTTTTCCATCTCTACAATAACGGCATGCTGCGCGACGGCGCAGTGCTCAGCGACTACAACCCGGAGTTGATGGTTTGCTACGAAGTCATCCGCGACGATGTCGAGTCGCTGATCACGGCGCTGCGCTGGCACCACCGCCACCGCCTCGACCCGCAGTATTTTCTCGAGGTGCGCAACTGGGATCGCCAGCCGGACTTCGCGCAGCGCAGCAAGATCGAGCGCGCCGCACGCACGATTTTCCTCAACCGCACCTGCTACAACGGGCTGTATCGCCTCAACCGCAAGGGGCAGTTCAACGCGCCATACGGCTACTACAAAAACCCCATGATCTACGACCCGCAGAACCTGCGCCTGGTCAGCGCCGCGCTGCGCAACGTCGAACTGCGTGTCGGCGATTTCAGCGAGGCGGCACGGATTGCAGAGCCGGGGGATTTCGTCTATTTCGACCCACCCTACGTGCCGACCAGCGCCACTGCGTCGTTCACCCATTACACGGGGCAAACGTTCGGACCTGACGATCAGCGCCGCCTGGCGGAGGTCTTCGCGGAACTCGGCGCGCGCGGCGTGCATGTGATGCTCAGCAACTCGTCAACGCCGCTGACCCGCGAGTTGTACGCTGCACACGCGGTCAGTTCGTCGGTGGTGTATGCCAGCCGCAAGATCAACTGCGATGGCAGCAAGCGGGGGTATGTGGAGGAGTTGATTGTCTGTTCGTATCCGATAAGCGAGTGAGAGCCTTTGTCCGTTTTGTAATGCTGTTGGATGGCAGCGCCTGCACCTGATGTTGAGATGCGCGCCTGGCGTTGGCTGAGCCTGTCGAAGCCAACGCCAGATGCACACTCAGCGTCGTGCTGTGCCCAGGATGCGATGTTCCGTGCGCTGAGCCGTCGAAGCCAACGCCAGATGCACGTTCATCGGCGTGAGTTCAGGCGTTGCGAAAACTGCTGGAAAGTCGCCTCAGATTACGAACTCTGCACATACCGCCTGACAACATCAGTGAAGGCATCGAAATCGGACAGGCGCTGCTGAAGGATGGCATAGACCTGCGCATCGTCGATGCGCGCGTACTCGCGGATGATAAGGTTGCGAAAGCGCGCCATGTTCAGAAGTGTCGGCACCATGTCGTCAGGTGTGATATGCGCCTCGATAAGAATGCGAAAAACATCCTGGTTGTCTGCCGGATAGCGCAATCCTTCCAGTGCGATGATGCGTCTCCCAATGTCCAGGCAGATCTCGACAGCGACCTGTAAGCTGCGCTCAACGGCGCGTTTGAGACGCATGTTGCCTGCATACGCCTGCACAGAGGCAACATCTCCCGCCTCGCTGCGCAAATATGCAATTTCATTTCTCAATGCGATTAATCGTTCAAGAACGAGGCGTCTCTGACCGAACCTTCCATCACGAATCTCCTGAAACAGCGCCTGAGCGAAGAAGGCGCGCATCGGTGCGAGGTCAGCATCCCGTTTTCCGGTGCGCACCTCGAACTCGACCCGCACCGCACGATCGCGATCACAGAGCAGCCGTCCGTATTGCAGGACTTCGCGCTGCAAGAGCAACGGCGCATCGTTAAGCGTCACGACATTAACACGCCGCTCTGCACAACGCTCGACTCCCTCCATCAACTGCAACCGGCGTTCGAGCGATACCGGCGCCTCCAGCGGACGCAGCAGAATGGCGAGGTCGATGTCCGAACCAGGCGCGGCGCGTCCCTGCGCCAGTGAGCCGAACAGATACGCTGCCGCAACATCCGATTGCGCCTCCAGGAACGCAATCAGCGCGGCATAATCCAGTCCAGGAACAACAGTCAACGATGCTCGACGCGGCGCATCCATAGGTAGTGATGAGGAACCAGTGACGAGTGACGGGTTGTGCTATCCGTATTCATGATACACAGATTGGTCAACTCGACGCTGACTGCGCGATAATCTATCCGCCTTGTAGCCCGGCGACTAAAGCCGCAGGCTACAGGAATCGAAGCCTGCCTGCGCGGGCTCGACCGGGCGATGCCGGATTATTTTCTCAAAAACCATACGTTGCGGGCTCCAGTTGCGAAGCTCGCCTGCGCGGGCTCGACCGGGCCTAATGCTTAATGTTCATGAGCCCGCAACTCAGAGGAAGATCAACCAGCTATTGGACAATCTCGTGATCGGCGTTGGCTGAGCTTGTCGAAGCCAACGCCAACCGCTCCACAGGTGCAAGCGTGTTTGTCCAGTCTAGATTGATCTTCCTATCAGTTCTCGGTTCTCAGTTCTCGGTTCTCAGTTCTCGGTTCTCGGTTCTCGGTTCT
>DAOTWI010000039.1:0-2770 GCA_034436075.1 Roseiflexus sp. | reverse complement strand
CGGCGCGCCCCTACCTTCCACTCGCCTGTCGCCTGTCGCCTCTCGCCTCTCGCCTCACTCCCACAACCGATAGCGCAGCAGCGCGAGGATCGCGTAGAAGCCCTGACTGGGCTTCATTTTTTTGCCTTCTTCGTAGGTGCGCCCCAGGTAGGAGACCGGCACCTCATAGATGCGGTGCCCGCGCTTCAGCACTTTGGCGGTGATCTCCGGCTCGATGCGGAAGTCGTTGCTCTCCAGTTTCAGGTCGCGCATGATCTCGGTGCGCATGGCTTTGTAGCAGGTTTCCATGTCCGAGATCCAGCAGTTGAACAGAAAATTGGTCAGGAACGTCAAACCCTTATTGCCGATTGCGTTCCAGAAGTACATGCCGGTGTGCCGCCCAAGGAACCGCGATCCGAAGACCACATTGACGCGCCCCTGGGCAATGGGCGTGACCAGTTCGTAGTAGTCGTTCGGGTCGTACTCCAGGTCGGCGTCCTGAACGATGACGATCTCGCCGCGAGCGCGCGTCAGCCCGCTGCGCACGGCGGCGCCCTTGCCACGGTTGCGCGGATGGCGAATGACCGTCATCGACGGGTCGCGCGCGGCTTCTTCGCACAGAATGCGATAGGTATCATCGCTGGAATGGTCGTCGACAGCGATAATTTCCTTCTCGATATCGACGGCGCGCACCTTCTCCAGAATAGTGCGCAGCGTCGCCGATTCGTTGTAGCACGGGATAATAACAGAGAGCAGCATACCCTTTGACGTTAGCGAAATACAAGCAGGAATACAGGCAGGAGCAGCAGCCCCAGCAGCCCCAGCATGCCGATCAGCAGTTTGAGTTGCTCGGCGCTGCGGCGTTGCGCGAGTTGCTCGCGGACATCTCTGGCGTAAGGCACGTTCGGTTGTTCGGTGAACAGAATGTAGCCGAGTTGGTGCGGTGCGCGGACGACGGTCGAGAGGATGGTCGTCACCAATTCGCGGGCGGTCACGAGCGGCGGCGCCCAGTACGCTTCGTCGTGGCTGATCGGGCGACCGGTGAGCGAGCAGTAAAGTTGCTCCTCGACAATGATCTGCGGTTTGTCCGATGGTGTGGTGGAAGGCTCTTCGACAGACATTGCAATTCCTCCGCCAGTCATTATGTGTTGACGCGCACAAAATGCTCGATACGATCGAGCGCAGCCTCGATCTTCTCCATCGACGCAGCATAGCAGGCGCGCACGAACCCGGCGCCGCTCGGACCGAACGTGTCGCCGGGGATGACGGCGACCTGCTGTTCGCGCAGCAGCCGTTCGGCGAAGACCTCGCTGCTCATGCCGAGGTGCGCCACCTGCGGAAAGGCGTAGAACGCTCCCTGCGGCTCGAAGGTCGGCAGACCAATCGCGTTCAACCCCGCAACGATCACCCGGCGACGGCGATCATACTCGGCGACCATGCCGGCAACGAACGGTTCGCCGTTGCGCAGCGCCTCGATCCCGGCGTACTGCGCCATCGTTGGCGCCGACATGATAGCGTATTGGTGGACTTTGCGCGCAGCCGCGATCATGTCGGCTGGCGCCGCCATCCAGCCGAGGCGCCAGCCGGTCATGGCATACGCTTTCGAGAAGCCGCCGAGCAGAATGGTGCGCTCGCGCGCGCCCGGCAATGCGGCGAAGCAGGTATGCTGCACGCCATACACCAGGCGGTCGTAGATTTCATCGGAGAAGACCAGCAGATCGTGGCGTTCGGCAAGTTCAGCGATGGCAGCCAGGCGCTCACGCGGCATAACCGCGCCGGTCGGATTGTTGGGATAGCCAATCAGAATGGCGCGGGTGCGCGGCGTGATGGCGGCAGCGATCCGCTCCGGGGCGACCTGGAACGCATCCTCGACCGTGGTTGGCACAAAGACCGGCTCGGCGTCGGCGAAGATCACGGCGGCGGGGTAGGCGACAAAACAGGGTTCGGGGATGATGACCTCATCGCCGGGGTTCAGGGTGGCGATCGCGGCAATTTGCAGCGCCTCGCTGACGCCGACCGTAATGAGGAGTTCGGTTTCCGGGTCGTAGCGCACGCCATAGTGCGCGTGCAGGTGATCGGAGAGCGCAACGCGCAATTCGAGCAACCCGGAATTGGACGTATAGGCGGTGCGTCCCTCTTCGAGCGAACGGATGCCGGCGGCGCGGATCGGCGCGGGTGTGACAAAATCGGGTTCGCCGACGCCGAGCGAAATGACATCGGGCATCTGAGCGGCGATGTCGAAAAAGCGGCGAATGCCGGAAGCCGGAACGCGATCCATGCGCCGGGCAATACGCGGGCGGGTCATACCTGACATCCTTCATCCAATAAGCCGCATGACGGCGCGGGTGGCGCCGGGCAGCGGATAACTGATCAGTGCGAGCAATCGTCCATACCAGGGGATCACAATTTCGCCGTGGGTGCGTCGCGCGATTGCACGCAGCGTCGCGCTGGCGACCTGATCGGCGGTGCATGTCGAAAGACGGGCGATGCGCGGGTACTTTTCGGCGCCTGCGCGGTGCTGGAATCCGGTTTCAGCGACGCCGGGGCAGATCATGGCGCAACGCACGCCCGTGCCTTCGAGTTCGAGCATCAGGGTGCGGCTGAGACCGACGAGCGCGTGTTTGGTTGCGGTGTAGCCGCCCATATTCGGCGCCGCCACCAGTCCGGCCATCGACGCCATCATCACGATCTGCCCGCTGCGCCGGGCGAGCATGTGCGGCAGAAACGCCTGGGTGCACGCCAGCGCACCGAAAACATTCCCCTCCATCATGGCGCGAACGTCCTCCAGCCG
>DAOTWI010000038.1:0-6311 GCA_034436075.1 Roseiflexus sp. | reverse complement strand
GCAACGTCGCTCCGGGCAACGTCGCTCCGGGCAACGTCGCTCCGGGCAACGTCGCTCCGGGCAACGCTCAACGCTTCTAACGCCCTCCGAGCGCCGCATCGACCGCCTGGCGCATGCGGGCGTAAATCTCTTCCACGCTGGTTGCGCCGGTAGTATCGACGAGTTGACCGTTCACGGCGAACGAAGGGGTTCCCGGAAGGCGCAACGCATCGCCTGCCGCTTTCGCCTGGTTGATGGCGTCGCGGAAGCGGTTACTGTCGTAGCACTGCTCGAATGCAGCGGCGTCGAGACCGATCTGGCGCGCATAGGCGATGAACTGCGCCCTGGGGTTCTGCTGCGGGCTCCACTGGCGCTGGTTGGTGAAAAGGTAATC
This sequence comes from Roseiflexus sp., assembly GCA_034436075.1. Taxonomy (GTDB): domain Bacteria; phylum Chloroflexota; class Chloroflexia; order Chloroflexales; family Roseiflexaceae; genus Roseiflexus. Next base: position 5,938 of record DAOTWI010000038.1, on the reverse strand, counting down.
GTGCATCGCCCAGTACTTATCGGCGCCCTGTTCACCCGCGCAGCGCGCTGCATATGCGGCAGGGGCGCCGTTCACATGCCCGCTCAGGGGATATTCGTGGTACACGAACTTCACCTTGCCGGTCGCAATATACTCCTGCTCGAACTGCGACGACAGCACGGTGGCGTAGTAGGCGCATCCAGGGCACTGGTAATCCGAGTATTCAGTCACCACCACTGGCGCATCGGCATTTCCCTTGAAGAAGAATCCATTGGCGTCTCTGCCTGTAGGAACACTGGTCGCCGGGCTTGCCGGATTGCGCCCGGGGGTTGCAGCCGTCTGACGGTTTTGCAGCGCGATAGTTGCGACAACCGCAATGATCAGCAGCACAGCGGCGCCCATTGCAATGAAGAGGGTGCGGGAAGCGCCGCCGCTTTTCTTCGTCTGAACCGCTCGCCCGCGCTGTGAACGTGTGCTCATAGTGTGCTCCGCATAACCTGGGTCGCCAAATCTCCAGACATTGGCGCGCTTCTCCAAAGAACGCCGCCAGTGTGCGTCCAAAACGGACAACGAGCATTATACCATCACTGGAACGAAGCCACACGTTTGCGGGGTTTGGCGCTGGATAAGAGTCCGGTGAGAAAGCGTGCGTGGTATAATGACAATAAAACCCATTCGAGAGAAATGCCGCACCATGGTGCATGTCCTTTCCGCTGATATCCTCGATGTTGATCGTATCTTTCTGTCGGTTTCGCGCGCCGTTGTTCAGCAGGGAGAACGGTATGTCGAGCGCGGGCAGGTTGTAATCGATCATGTTGATGCGCAAAACGCGCAGATCAGCGTCTTCGAGTCGCCGGGGGTGGCGCAGCAGGTGATCATTCGCCTGCACAGCAATCAGATCTATGCCAGTTGCACCTGCCCGCAGCGGCACTACTGGACGCTCTGCCGCCACCGCGTGGCGGCGATCCTGGCGCTTCGCGATTACCTGAGCAAGAATCCCTTGAGCGTCTGGCGGGTCGTGATCGGTAAAGTGATTGAAACGCAGCAAAAGCGTGCGCCAGCCGTCCATCATGCTGGCATTGTCTTCAGTGTCCAGCGCAATGCCGCTGGATGGACGGTCGTGCCCTATGCGCTGTCAAGCCGTCATCTGCCGTCCGAGGCGCTGCGCACGCCCGAATCGCTGGCGGACGCCATCGCGGCGCTCAATATGTCGAGCGAGGCGCGCCCGATCCGTTCGCGCATCAATCGTTCCTCCTATCCCTCTGCTTCCGCCGAGACGATCAACGCCGTCAATATAGCGGTTGTCGCCAACAGCAGCGCGCCGTATATCTACTACTCGTTCGGCGCCGATCAGGGCGCCATCTACGATCCGGTGCTGCCGCTGCTCGCCGATCAACTGGTCTATATCGGCGAGCAGAACGACCCGTTGCAGTATCGCGTGCAGGTGGTCGCTGAGCCAGCAGCAGTCGAAATGATCGTCGAGCAGGGCGATCAGGGCGCGCTCCGCGTGCGCGCGCGCCTGAACGTCGCTGGCGAGCGCGTTGCGCTCGATCCGCACGATACGCAGGTGTTCAGCCGGAAGCCGCTCTGGTTGATTGCCGGTGAACTGCTGCTGCCGGTCGATGCCGTCGATGACGCCATCGACATCCTGATCGAGTGCCCTGATGTCACCATCCCTTCGCACGAACAGGACGAGTTTCTGGATCGCTACCTGTTGCCGCTGGCGGAGCGGCTGCCGCTGAATGGCGACCTGCTGCGCTGGGAAGAGATCGATACAGCGCCGACGCCCCGCCTCTATTTGAGCGAGTCGGAAGGGACGCTGCGCGCGCAGGTGCGCTTCGCCTATGGCGAGTACGAAGCGCCAGCGGAAAAAGCGCCGCCGCACTACCTCATCCGGCGGCAGCCAGGGACGCTGACCCTGGTGCGCATCCGGCGCCGCGTCGAGGAAGAATCTGCGTATCTGCATGACCTGGCAACCACAACGTATGGCTTGAAGAAGGGCGCCGACGCGGGATGGTTCGAGTTGCGCAAGGCGGTGCATCCGCTCGATTTCCTGCTCCATCGCATTCCGCTCCTGACGCAACGCGGGTTCGAGATTTTTGGCGAGGACCAGATCAAAACCGCGCGGGTCAACCGCAACCGTCCGCAGATTTCGTTTCGCATCAGTTCCGGCATCGACTGGTTTGACCTCGAGGCGGTCGTCAGTTTTGGCGATCTCGAAGTTCCGCTCAAGGAGGTGCGCCGCGCCATCCGTCGCCGCGAGAAGTACCTGAAACTGGCGGACGGCACGATCGGCGCCATTCCCGACGAGTGGATCGAGCGCTATCGCCACCTGTTCGCCCTTGGTGAAGAGACCGACAGCGGTGTGCGTCTGTCGCAGAGTCACCTGACCCTTATCGACCAATTGCTCGCCGACGCCGACCGCGCGCAGACCGATGCCGAATTCGAGCGGCGCCGCGAGCGCCTGCGTTCGTTCGAGCGCATTCAGACGCAACCGCTGCCGCGCGGCTTCCGCGGCGAGTTGCGCCACTATCAGCGCGCCGCCTATGAATGGCTGCACTTCCTCAACGAGTATGGCTTCGGCGGGTGCCTGGCGGACGATATGGGCACTGGCAAGACGATCTGCACGCTGGCGTTTCTGCAATCACTCGAAGAACGCCACCCCGATGGACCTGCCAGCCTGATTGTGATGCCGCGCTCGCTGTTGTTCAACTGGGAGCGTGAAGCCGCGACGTTCACGCCCGATCTGCGCGTCTACGTTCACCACGACACCGACCGTGTCGATGATCCGGCGCTGTTCGATCACTACGACCTGGTGTTGACCACCTACAACACTATGCTGCGCGACCTCCAGTTGTTGCGCCGCTATCGCTTCCGCTACGCTATTCTCGACGAGTCGCAGGCGATCAAGAATCCGCTGGCGGAAACCGCGAAGGCGGCGCGCCTGCTCAACGCCGAACGTCGCCTGGCGCTCACCGGTACGCCAGTCGAGAACTCGGCGCTCGAACTCTGGAGCCAGTTCGCGTTTCTCAATCCCGGATTGCTCGGCAATCTGGACTATTTCCGTGAGGAGTTCGTTACCCCCATCGAAAAGAAGCAAGATCAAGAGACGGCGCAATTTCTGCGCACAATGGTCTACCCTTTCATCCTGCGCCGCACCAAGGATCAGGTGGCGCCGGAATTGCCGCCGCGCAGCGAACGGTTGCTCGAAACCGACATGGAACCTGCGCAGCGCCGCCTGTACGTCAAACAGCGCGACTATTACCGCGCGTTGTTGCTGGGATTGATCGACAACGAAGGGATCAACAATGCGCGCATGAAGGTGCTCGAAGGATTGCTGCGCCTGCGCCAGATCTGCAACCATCCGAAACTGGTCGACTCTGGCTTCCGCGGCTCGTCGGGCAAGTTCGAACTGCTCCTGGAAACGCTCGAAACGCTGGTTGCCGAAGGGCACAAGGCGCTGATCTTCTCGCAGTTCGTTCAGATGCTGACCCTCATCCGCGAAGCGCTCGATGCGCGTTCCATCCGGTACGCCTACCTCGATGGCCAGACCCGCCAGCGCCAGCAGGAGGTGGATCGCTTCCAGAACGACGAGACCCTGTCGTTCTTCCTGATCAGCCTGAAAGCTGGCGGCGTCGGGCTGAACCTGACCGCCGCCGACTATGTCATTCATGTTGACCCGTGGTGGAACCCGGCAGTCGAAATGCAGGCGACCGACCGCACCCATCGCATTGGTCAGGAAAAGCCGGTCTTTGTCTACAAACTCATCACCCGCGACACGGTCGAAGAGAAAATCCTGTACCTCCAACAGCGCAAACGCGATCTCGTCGAACAACTGATCACTGCCGACGCCAGCATGCTCAAATCACTCACGCGCGATGATGTGGAGGCGCTGTTTGGGTGAGGCAGTGCATACCGTTCAACGTTCAACGTTCAACGTTCAACGTGCGCTCATTCTGCTCCTGCTTATCTTTTTTGCCGCGCCGCTCCACGCCGCTCCGGCGCGCCAGCCGTCCTTGGAGGAGTTGACGATCGGCGCTTCGGCGCAGGGTCGCCCGATCACCGCGCTGCGCATCGGCGACGGACCCATCAAACTGGTGATCGTCGGCAATACGCACGGTGCACCAGAAGCCAACACCTACGCGCTGGCGACCATGCTCGCCGACCATTTCCGCGCCAATCCGCACGAGGTTCCGCCTGCGGTGCGTCTCTACATCATCCCTACCATCAACCCCGATGGACTGGCGCTTGGGACGCGGTTCAACGCGCGCAGCGTCGATCTCAACCGCAACATGAACACCAATCTCGACGCCTGCCCTGACAACGACTGGCGCGTGACGGTGTTCGGGGCGTATGGCATCGTGTCGGACACAGGCGGACCCTACCCCGACTCGGAGGTCGAGAGCCGGGTGCTGCGCAGTTTCCTGCTCGACGCCTGGGGTGCGATCTTCCTCCACTCGGCGGCTGGCAATGTGTTCCCTGCGTTCTGCGAACATGCGCCATCAATTGCAATGGCGCAGACCTACGCCGCCGCCAGCGGTTACCGCTACACCCGCTTCTGGGAGCAGTACGTCATCACCGGCGGCATGCACGATTGGGCGGCCGGTCTGGGAATTGCCGCAATCATCCCCGAACTGGTGACTGGCACGGAACCGGAGTTCGAGCAAAACCTGGCAGGCGTCCAGGCGGTGCTGACAGCTGCGGCAGAACTGCTCCCCGCGCCGGAAGATCGGGTCGAGAACGGTATCGTCGTGCCGGCAATCCTCTGGCGCTTCTGGCGCATGCATGGCGGCGTTGACCTGTTCGGTTCGCCGCTGGCGCCTGCCGTGGTTGAACACGGTGTGACGCGCCAGATATTCGAACGCGCTGTGCTGGAAACACATCCCGAATGGGTGGATACGCCGTACCTGGTGCAGGTTGCGCCGCTTGGACGCGCCTACACGTCGCCAGCTGGCGCTGCGCCGCAGAACGATTGCCTGCCGCCTGCGTGCCGCCGTTTTACTGAAACGCCCCACGCAATACGCGGCGCGTTTGCCGTATACTGGGAGCGCCACGGAGGATTGCTGACCTTCGGCTTCCCGATCAGCGACGAAGGCGCAGCATACGCCGTTGATGGCGAACGGCGCGTGCAGCAGGTTTTCGAGCGTGCCGTGTTCACCCTGAATGGTGATGGAAGCGTGTCACTCGAACCGTTGGGTTGGGCATTCCTGGTGCGCGAACGATCGCTGGCGCCGACGGCGGCGCATCAGGTGAGGTAACTCTGCATGTTGATTGAACTGTTTTTGATCCGCCATGCTGAACCAGACCGCAAGACCGGTCTGCCATATGCTGTCATGCCGGGACCGCCGTTGACGCTGCGCGGCGAAGAGGAAGCGGTGCAGGCGGGGCACTGGCTGCGCGAGCGCGGCATCGAGCGATTGCTCTCCTCGCCGTTCACCCGCACGAGCGCCACGGCGGCGACCATTGGGCAACTGATTGGATTAGAACCGGCGCTAATCGAGACATTGCGAGAAGTAGCGCCAGGGGAAACGCATCCGGAGGTGCGCACGCGCATCGCCGATCTTCTCAGTCAACTCGACGACACTGCGTTGCAGCGCGTGGCGCTCGTCACCCACGGCAGTTGCATTCTCGCCGCTCTCCAGCACACCACGAACGACCGCATCGATCTGAGCGGGCATCGTTACGACTACGGCAACCATACGCCGACTGCTGGCATCTGGCACGGCATTCGCACCGATCACGGCTGGCGCTGGTCGCTGGCGTTTCATCCGGGGATGGCAGTGGAGAGTTGAAGGTTGAGCGTGGGAAGGTTGAACGTTGAACGTTGAACGTTGAACGTTGAACGTTGAACGTTGAATATTGCCAGTAACTCCTTGATGGTTCTCAGTTCTCAGTTCTCAGTTCTCGGTTCTCAGTTCTCGGTTCTCAGTTCTCGGTTCTCAGTTCTCGGTTCTCAGTT
>DAOTWI010000037.1:0-5404 GCA_034436075.1 Roseiflexus sp. | reverse complement strand
CCATCGGCGCCAGTCTGGCGCACCTCTCCGGGTTGTACGGCCAGTTCCGCGAAGCGGTCGGCGCGGTGCGGCGCGTCTTCGAGATTCTCGACACCCAGCCGACGATCAGCGACGCGCCGGATGCGGTCAAACTGCCGCCGGTGCACGGCGAGATTGCGTTCGACACGGTATCATTCGAATACGAAACCGGGCAGGGGGTGCTGCACGACATCTCGCTAACCGTGAAGCCGGGTGAAATTGTGGCGCTGGTGGGACCGAGCGGCGCGGGCAAGAGTACGCTGTTCAACCTGATCCCGCGCTTCTACGACCCGACTGCCGGGCGCGTTCTGGTTGACGGATACGACCTGCGGGGCGTCACGCAGCGCAGCCTGCGCGAGCAGATCGGTCTGGTGCCGCAGGAAACGATGCTCTTCGGCGGCACGATCCGCGAAAATATCGTTTACGGCAAACTGGACGCCAGCGACGAGGAGATCATTGCCGCAGCAAAAGCCGCCAATGCGCACGACTTCATCATGACGATGCCGCGCGGCTACGAGACGCTGGTTGGTGAGCGCGGCATCAAACTGAGCGGCGGGCAGCGCCAGCGCATTGCGATTGCGCGCGTGATGCTGAAGAACCCGCGCATCCTGCTGCTCGACGAAGCCACCAGTTCGCTCGACAGCGAATCGGAGGCGCTGGTGCAGGAAGCGTTCGAGCGCCTGATGCGCGGGCGCACGTCGGTCATTATCGCGCACCGGCTCAGCACCGTGTCGATTGCCCACCGGATCATTGTGCTCAACCACGGGCGCATCGTCGAACAGGGGACCCACGAGGAACTGCTGGCGAACCAGGGGCTGTATGCGCGCCTCTACGCCCTTCAGTTCCGCGAAGGGGTGATGGTGGGGTAATTCGGGTTGAAGGTTGAAGGTTGAACGTTGAACGTTGAACGTTCCATGTTGACTCTGGGAGAGCGTTGAAGGGACCTCAAACTTCGTGTTCTTCGTGGATACATATTTTGAACTTCGTGCTATTTCGTGTCCTTTGTGGACAGAGAAGGAGGATGCAATGACAACCGGCGGACCTGTCAGCCAGTTTGTACGGCATCATTTCCGCCACTTCAATGCAGCGGCGCTCGTTGACGCCGCCGAGGCGTACCGCGCGCATCTCGACAAAGGCGGAAAGATGATGATCACGCTTGCCGGCGCGATGAGCACGGCAGAGCTTGGGCTTTCGCTGGCGGAGATGATCCGGCAGGACAAAGTGCACGCGATTTCGTGCACCGGCGCCAATCTGGAAGAAGACATCTTCAACCTGATCGCCCACGATTTCTATGAGCGGCTGCCGAACTACCGCGATCTCACGCCGCAGCAGGAGCAGGAGTTGCTGGAGCGGCACATGAACCGCGTGACCGACACCTGCATTCCGGAAGAAGAAGCCATCCGCCGGCTCGAAAAGGCGCTGATCGAAGAATGGATGCGCGCGGATCAAACTGGCGAGGCATGCTTTCCTCATCAGTTTCTCTACCGCATTCTGCGCTCCGGCGCACTGGAGCAGTACTATCAGATCGACCCGCGCGACTCGTGGATGTATGCCGCAATGGAGCGCAATCTGCCGATCTATGTTCCCGGATGGGAGGACTCGACGACCGGCAATATCTATGCGGCGCACTGTATTGCCGGCGAGATTACGAATGTTCATACGGTGCGCAGCGGAATCGAATATATGATCGACCTGGCGGACTGGTACACCAGGACTTCCGCCCATCACTCGATCGGGTTCTTCCAGATCGGCGGCGGGATTGCCGGCGATTTTCCGATCTGCGTCGTGCCAATGCTGCACCAGGACCTGCGCCGCACCAATGTGCCGGTCTGGGGCTACTTCTGCCAGATCAGCGACTCGACAACCAGTTATGGATCGTATTCGGGCGCGGTGCCGAATGAGAAGATTACCTGGGGCAAACTCGGAGTGGAGACGCCGAAATTCATCATTGAGTCGGACGCCGCGATCGTTGCACCGCTGATATTCGCCCTGGTGCTGGGGTGGTGATGCCTCCCCGCCCGGCGACTGAAGCCGCGGGCTACGGTTGCAAAGCCCGCCTGCGCGGGCTGGACGTGACGATACCGGATTAGTTTCTCAAAAACCATCACGTCCGTGCGGGCGCCGTCTGCCAGAACCGCAGTGGTTCCTGTCAAATCATGCCTGCACTCATTGCAGCCATCCCCCTTTACAAAATAGAACGTGTGTGCTATAATTGACACATACGTGTTCCTGACAAGGAGGGATGGCATGTTTCAGCGTCTCGACGAGTTACATACCGGCAGCCTGTATATCCTGACCGGTCCAGCGGGAGCGGGCAAGTCGCATCTTGCCGCCGCCGCTCGCCGCACCGGAACGTTATGGGTGCTCGACACCGAAGGCGCGGCGCAAAACCTTGCGGGCAAACCTGGTATTCACCGGCGCATTCAGGTACTGCAATCGCTGTCGCTGCGTGCGCTCACGGCTGCAATGGAGGAGATCCGCGCGCAGGGCAAACCTGGCGATACCGTTATTCTCGACTCTATCTCCAAAGTCTTCCAGGCGATGCGCGCCTATGCGCAACGGCGCGCCGGCGCCGAGACTGATCGTAAGACGGGGATCGCCTATGATGAGCACGCCTCGGTCAATCGCAACATGCAGGCAGTGTACACCGGGCTGACCGAGCTGAAGCATGCCGGGTTCCACGTCATCATCATCGGGCATCTGGCGCGCAAGTACCGCGCACTCGACGACGGCGGGCTGCACGATGAAGGTCTGCGTGTGCTGGCAGACGATCAGATTGCCTATGAGGCGGACGCTATTCTGCTTGTCGAGCGCGACGGCGATGAGCGGTTCGTCACGCCGATCATCAAGCCGCCTCGTCCTGCGCATCTGAAATTGGGCAAACGTTACCCAGCAGTGCTGGCAGCGCTCTACCCCGAACAGGCGCCTGAAAGTGATGCAAAGCCGCGGCGCAAAACAGCAGCCGCACCGGAGGAAACGCCGGAAGCAATCTCACCCGCTGCGCCCGAACCTGCCGCTACGCCCGCACAAACCACGCCGCCACGCGACGCTGCCGAGGCGGAACAACGGTTCTACGCCCGCTATGCTGGCGTCATCGGCGGTACGACGTGGTCCGATGTGCAACGCTATCTGCAGAGCCGCGCCCCGCGCCCGACGACAGTCGAAGGATGGATTGCCGTCGCCGAAGCTGTACGCGACCGCGCCCGCGCCGACGGGGTATCGGTTATGTCGGCATGATGCAGACCGGTGGCTGAACCTGTTGACTGTTTTCCGGAACGATCCTGGTTGGAACCGTATCATAGAGACGCCGAAGGCTTGCGCTTCGACCGCAAAAACGCCTCTGCGCTGCAGGCGCGCGCGTATTCCATCGCATATGCCGACAGATCATTCTCGTCACCGTCGAGATACGCGCGCACTGCGGGCAGCAATGCGGCAACTGCATCCGCCAGATGCGGCTTGATCTTCACGCCTGGTCGTTGCGCCGCCAGAATGGCGCCGTAGAGCACGGCGCGATCCGCCTCGCGCGCCAACTCTTCCGCCGTTATTCCAACCCGGCACGCGGGGCGTGGCGCTTCTCCGGTCATGGTTCATCTCCTCTTTTTTGAACACCTACCGGGCATTCCCCTGCGAACTGGACGTCTGCACCTTCCCTGCGTCTGGAGAAATAACCACAGAGACACAGAGGGCACGAGTTGTTCCACACGTTCGTTGCAGATGAGTTCTCGGTTCTTAGTTCTTGGTTGTCGGTTCTTACTCCCCGCTTTATGGTATACTTCACTCAGAATTAATACCATTGTTCGGGAGATGACCGTGCCATACGTACCTGTTCCAACGATTGTTGAGCGCACCCCGCGCGGTGAACGCTCGTGGGATCTCTTCTCGCGCCTGTTGCAGGAACGCATCATCCTGCTCGGCACGCCTATCGACGATGAAGTCGCGTCCTTGATCGTCGCGCAACTGCTGTACCTGCAACATACCGATCCGGAGCGCGACATCTGGTTTTATATCAACAGCCCTGGGGGCAGCGTGCGCGACGGGCTTGCCATTTATGATACGATGAAGCTCATTTCGCCCGATGTGTGCACCATCTGCATCGGGCGCGCCGGCAGCATGGCCACCATTCTGCTCGCTGGCGGCGCACGCGGCAAACGCTACGCCCTGCCGAATGCCACGATCCACTTCCATCCGGCTGGCGGCGGCGCCGAAGGGTATGCGCCCGATATGGAGCGCATGGTCAAAGAACTGTTGCGCATCCAGGAACTCGGCAATGGCCTGCTCGCCAGAGACACCGGGAGAACGGTCGAAGAAATCGCCCGCGATTTCAGCCGCGACCGCTTTATGACGGCGCAAGAGGCGCGCGAATACGGCTTCATCGACGCTATCCTCGAGTCGAAGAAACTGCCAGCGTCAACGCATGCATAACCGGCTCGTCATGGAGCGGAGTGCATTGCCCAATCCGCGCCAATCCGTCTCAATCCGCCCGAATCCGTGTTCGATTACAAGCCATGCGCACAGGAGAGAGCACCATCGTTCAGCGTCTGGTTACTCTCTCGATCAACTGACTGGCCATCCACGTCGCCAGGCGCTGGAGCGCCTCTGGATGCAGAATCAGCGTCAGGTGACCCGCGTCCGGCACGAGCAGCATGGTGGCGTTGGGCGGAGCGGAGCGCCATACCTCCTCCGCCTGCGCTGGCTTGACAATCGCATCGCGTTCGCCATACACCAGGAGCAGCGGCGTCTCCAGGCGCGACAGGCTGCCGCACAGATCACACGCAGCAATCAGGTCCCAGGTGCTGATCGCCGCGCGAATGCTCGGCTTGCGCTGCGCGCGCACCAGACGATAGACGGCGCTCCCCAGATGAACGAGTGACGCCTCGCGGAGCAGATCGATCACATACGGCTGAAGGAGGGTGCGCGCCTCATTCAGCCGGTCGCGGTTATCGAAGCGCAACACCGGCGGCGTCTCCATCAGCGCCAGCGCGTCAATTTCCAGTCCGTCCGCCGCTGCGCGCGCCGCCAGGCATCCTCCCAGACTGATGCCCACCATGCCAACCCGTGGGTGGCGGGCGCGCAACCAGCGAGCCGACTCGGTTGCACATTCGAGCATCTGCGGGTAACGCTGCACCCGCGGGTTCTCGCCATGACCGTCGAGATCGACCAGTAGCACGGCGATGCGTTGCCGCAACAAGGCATCGGTCAGGCGCCACGCGAAATAGGTTTTGTCGCACCCGGAGCCGTGCAACACCGCAACCGCCGCCTGCACGCCATTGCGCGGCACGACATACAACCCCGGCATGAACGCTTCCGGCATCGGAATATCAATGCGCGCAACTGTGCAGTCATCGTACAATCCTGGTTTGAGCGTTGCGCGCGAGTCGAGCGCACG
>DAOTWI010000036.1:0-6314 GCA_034436075.1 Roseiflexus sp. | reverse complement strand
CCCGCTGCCGCGCGCGCCAGCCGATGCAGCAGGTGACGTTCGAGGTCAATGCCAGCGGACGCTCCATCGCACGTGGGACCTGTCCCGTCTGCGGCGCAGGAATCGCCCGCTTCGTCGCGCGTGAACAGGCGGAACGCGGAAGTGTTGAACGTTGAATGTTGCACGTGAGGAGGGGAGAGGCGCGAGGGGAGAGGTCAGAGGTCAGAGGTCAGAGGTCAGAGGTCAGAGGTCAGAGGTCAGAGGGGAGAGGCGCGAGGTCAGAGGCGCGAGGGGAGAGGTCAGAGGCGCGAGGGGAGAGGTCAGAGGTCAGAGGCGCGAGGGGAGAGGTCAGAGGGGAGGAACGGTTGAACGTGTCATCTATCCTTCCTTCGTGCGCCTTCGTGTCCTTCGTGGATGATACCTCCCCGGCATTGCGCCCGCACGCAGCGCCGCACGTCTCGACCCGATCATAGCATTGCATGACGAATGAGGCGCGAGGGGAGAGGTCAGAGGCACGAGGGGAGAGGTCAGAGGCGCGAGGGGAGAGGTCAGAGGTCAGAGGCGCGAGGGGAGAGGTCAGAGGTCAGAGGCGCGAGGGGAGAGGTGAGAGGAGAGAAATCTAACTCCTAACTCCTAACTCCTAACTCCTAACTCCTAACCCCTGGTTCTCGTACCCCCCACACAGGAGGACATCTTGAAACACGATCTTGACCGATTGATGATGGAACGAAACCTGGACGTGATCGTTGTCGAAGGACCGGACGGGCTGGAAAGCGCCAATCCCGACTACAACTACTTCGTGGGCGGGCGGCACATTCCCGGTCTGATCATCAAAAAGCGCGGCGAACCCGCCATGCTGCTCCATGGTCCCTGGGAGCAGAACGAAGCCGAACAGACCGGTCTCGCGCTGGTGTCGCTCAACCGCTGGAATCTGCGTGAGATTCTCCAGGAGTTTCCCGACCGCCTGGAAGCGCGGGTGGAACATCGCCGGCGCATCTTTACCGACCTTGGCGTGCACGGGCGCGTCGGCGTCTACGGCACTGTCAAAGCCGGACCGTTCTTTGCGCTCATGGCGCGCCTGGCGCAGCAGATCGACGGGCTGGAGATCGTCGCCGAACTCGATCGCGATGTGATTTCGATGGCGCGCCAGACCAAAGACGCCAGCGAGGTTGAACGCATGCGCGCCGTCGGGCGCAAGACATGCGCCGTCGTTCAGGCGGCAGTCGATTTCATGCGGGCAGGGCGGATCGATGGCGATTGCGTCCGTGGCGCCGACGGCGCGCCGCTTACGATCGGTGACGTGCGGCGGGTGATGCTGCGCGAGATCGCCGCGCAGGGGCTGGAAGCGCCAGCCGGAATGATTGTCGCTCAGGGGCGCGACGCCGGTCTGCCGCACGCGCGCGGCGACGATGAGATGCCGTTGCGGCCAGGGCAGGCGATTGTGATCGACATCTTCCCGCGTGAGGCAGGCGGCGGATATTACCACGACATGACCCGCACCTTCGCCATTGGATATGCGCCGCCCGAACTGCAACAGGCGTATGATGACGTGCTCGGCGCATTCGAGGCGGTGACCGCCGCATTCGAGACGGGCGCGCCGACCCGGAAGTACCAGGACATGGCGTGCGACTACTTCGAGGCGCGCGGTCACGACACCATTCGTCGCACTTATCCCATCGAGGAGGGGTACATCCACTCCCTCGGTCACGGTCTCGGGCTCGAAGTCCACGAAGACCTGAGTTTCTCGTCACTGGTTGACCGCGGCGACACCATCGAACCCGGCGCCGTGTTCACTGTGGAACCGGGGCTATACTATCCGAGCCGCGGCTTTGGCGTGCGGATCGAAGACACGTACTACTGCGCGCCGGACGGGCGCTTCGAGAGCCTGACGCCGTTCCCGAAGGAGCTGGTGATAGCGTGAGAGCAGATTTGAGAAACAGGTGTGTTCGTTGACGACAGACCGCACTGAGTATACAATCTGTGTGAAATTATCGTACAGAAGCGCCTTTCACGCAAAAATCATGCTCATCGAATTCAGTGTCGGCAACTACCGTTCCTTCCGCGATCGCAAGACCCTCAGCATGGAAGCGGCGAATATCTCGTCGCAACCGCCAGCGCTTGACGAGCAGAACGTCTTCAAGGTCAATCCAGCATTGCGCCTGCTCACGAGCGCGGTGATCTATGGCGCGAACGCGAGCGGAAAGAGCAATCTCGTCGAGGCAATCGACTTCATGCGCCGGTTTGTGCTGAACTCCTCAGTTCTACCCCGATTTGGACAACCGATCAGCGTCGAACCATTCCGCCTCAGCACGGCGACCGAGAGTCAGCCATCGGAGTTCGAGATCGTCTTCCTGGTCGATGGCGTGCAGTACCGGTACGGTTTCGCGGTTGATCGCCGCGCAGTCGTCAAAGAATGGCTGTACCGCCTGGGAACGATGCGTGAGTCGACGCTGTTCACGCGCACCGGGCAGGATATTGAGGTCAATCCGCGCACCTTTCGCGAAGGGCGCCGTCTTGAGAGTCGCACCAGACCCAATGCGCTCTTCCTCTCGGTCGTTGCACAGTTCAACGGTTCCATCGCTCAACAACTGACGGAGTGGTTCGCCGCGCTCGATGTCAACACCGGCGTTACGGATTGGGAAGATATGGCATTTGCGCTCGCCAGGTTCGATGACTCCCCCTATCGTGCGACGATCGAGGAACTCATTCGGCGACTCGATACCGGGATTGAGCATTTAGAGGTGGAGCGTATCCCTCTGACAATGGACGCACCGTTCGATGCGCCTGATGATATGTCTCAGCCAGTGCAACGAACGTTCGACGCACCGTCTGACGCATCTGACGTCGTAACCCAATCGATGCGCAGGTTACTGGACGAACTTTCACGCTTCGAGAAGATTGAGCGCGTTCGTATCAACACCTACCATCAGCGTTTCGATGGCGAAGGACACCCGGCTGGCAATATCGCCTTTGATCTCGAGCAGCACGAATCGGCGGGAACGCAGCGCCTGTTTGTGCTGGCGCAACCCATCGTGCGCGCGCTCAAAGAAGGGGGCGTACTGGTGATTGATGAGTTCGATGCGCGCATCCACCCCAATCTGGCAGTGGAACTGGTCCGCCTGTTCAACGACCCGGCGACCAATCTGCACCACGCGCAACTCGTTTTCACGACGCACAACACCAATCTGCTGAACGCCAAACTCTTCCGCCGCGATCAGGTCTGGTTTGTCGAAAAATCGCGCCAGGGCGCGTCTGACCTTTATTCGCTCCTGGAGTATCGCATCGACGACAAGATCGTGCGCAACGACGCGTCGTTCGAGAAGGAGTACATCCTCGGTCGCTATGGCGCGATCCCTTTCATCGGCAACGTGCGTGAACTTCTGGGAGCGAGCCATGGGGAGACCGGGACGGAGGAGTGAACGCACGCGCGGACGGAGCAGACGTACTGCTAACGTGCGCAATGTGCGGCAGCGGTTTCTGATTGTCTGCGAAGGCAGTCAGACCGAGCCGAACTATTTTCGAGCGTTCCAGGTTCCCGGGTGCATCGTGCAGGTCACAGATACGACACAACGCGGGGTACGGCTGATCGAAGAGGCTATTCGGCATCGTAATGACGATGAGTATGATCAGGTCTGGTGTGTCTTTGACCGTGACGACCTGCGCATTCACCAGATTCGTGAGGCTTTTCATCTCGCAGAGCGGGAAGGCATCAGGATCGCCTTTTCCAACCAGGCATTCGAGCTATGGTACCTCCTGCATTTTGACTACCACCATACTGCCATACCGCGGCAAGATTACTGTACACGACTGCAAAGTCATCTTGGCTCATACAACAAGAACAGTGCAGACTTGTACACCACTCTGCTCCGCATGCAGCGGACAGCCATCGCCAACGCGCGCTGGCTGCATCAGTTGTACCATCCCTGGGATCCGGCAACCGCCGATCCTTCGACAACGGTGTATCTGCTTGTCGAAGAACTCAACCGTCACCGACGCCCGTAGAGAGCAAGAACTGCTAGCGTGATCAACCTGAATTCAGCCTGTGGAGCGGTTGGCGTTGGCTGAGCCTGTCGAAGCCAACGCCAGCCACACGACGGTCAACACATGCGTATTGTGCAACATCTGGTTGATCGCTCTATCAGTCGCCCTCTTCCTACTCCATCCGCCCGACGAACAGCGTTGCCGTTACCGCACGGTGATCTGAAAAACCGTCCCACGGTCCCACCGATGCGTCGACGCATGTCAGGTCGTATGAGATAAAGATGTAGTCGATGCGCACCAGCCACGATGGCAAGGGAACCCCCAGGAGCGTTCGCCCCCCGCCGGGCCAGGTGAACCCGGCGCCGCCGCCGTGCTTTCGCCAGACATCGATCAGCTCGCTTTCGAGAATCCGGTATGCCCGGTGGAACGGCGTGGCATTCATATCGCCGGCGACGACCAGCGGTTTGCGGTGGTTGCGCGCGAAAGCGGCGATGGCTTCCATCTGCCGCTCACGTTCGCCGATGGCCCACGTCATCCAGTTGCGCGGCCCGACCGGCGGGATAGCGTGGACGTTCAGCAGGGTGATCGTTCCGCCTGGCGTATCAATCTCCACCGCCTGCGGCGCGCCGATCCAGTGCTCGCCCGGCAGTTGCGCGGCGGAGCGGCGCAGCGGAAACCGGCTGATCACCCCCATGCCGGTGACGCCCCATTGCGGATTGAACGCCTGGTAGGGATAATCGTTCTTCAAATCGCGTTCAAGCGCAGCAGCGATGTCGGGGTTGAGTTCCTGGAGGGCGACGATGTCGGGGCGCGCCTCGCGAATTGCCGCGATGACGCGATCCGGGCGATCATTGCCGCCGTTGATATTGAACGTCATCACCCTGAACTCTGATGCTCGCGGGGCAAAGCCGGGCGTGATGGACGGCATCCAGGGCGCCGCAAGCAACGGCGCTCCGGGCACAAGCAGGAGAACGCTGAAGGCAATGGCAAGCGGACGACGCGCGATGAGCGCAAAAAGCAGGATGAAGGGGAGCGGCAGGAGCAGGTAGGGCGTTCCGGCGTTGAGCACGAAAAGCCACCACCAGCGATCCTCGTAGACCGTCCGCGCTGCCAGCCATGCGGCGATGAAGAGCAGGTAGATGAAAACCGGCGCCAGCAGGAGGCTCACGAACCAGTGGCGTTGCTGGCGCGGCTGGGATGGTGCAGGGTGCATGCGAGCGTTCCTTTCGAGAACTCGGCTTGAGCCGCCATGACCATGAACGCTCGCGGCGCCGGTTTTGTTTCCAGACCGAGAACTGAGAACCAAGAACTGAGAACCAGGAACTGAGAACAGGTCAGGGAGTAGGGAGTGGGCAATGGGGACTCACTTTCCACCTTCTACCTTCTCACCTTCCGCCTTCCACCTTCCACCTTCCCACCTTCCACCTTCCCACCTGTACCCTCCCCCCTCTTGCCTCTCGCCTCTCACCTCTCGCCTCTCGCCTCTCCTGTCCACCAAGGGCACGAAGGCGCACGAAGAGGCAGTTCCACCTTCCACCTTCCACCTTCCCACCTGCACCCTCTTGCCTCTTGCCTCTTGCCTCTTACCTCTTACCTCTTACCTCTTACCTCTTACCTCTTACCTCTTACCTCTTACCTCTTGCCTCTTACCTCTTACCTCTTGCCTCTCCTGCCATACATCTTACGATCTTCTTACAATCCTTCCTTCTCCAACCCTCATATTTCACGAAGAATAACGCCCCAGCGTAAGCAATTACACTTTTTGCAGGCATGCACGCTCTCTTTCCCTTGTTAGCGCGTCATGTCTCGAAAAAGGTGTTGACTTTATTCATGCGTGTGGTAGAATAACGCCGATTGAAGGGTAAAGATGCGACCATTTCCACGCAACCACGACTCACCCTGACACCCGCTGCTTCAGCAGGAAGGAACGCTCATGGCGGAGCCAGAAACTCTTCTGCAGCTAGGGATCGACGCGGCGCGCGAGGGCAACCGTGAGGAAGCGCGCAATCTGTTCAGTCTGCTTACCCGCCAGGAGCCTGACAATGTTCAGGCATGGCTGTGGCTCGCCGGGGTCGCCGAGGGACCGGAACAGCGGCGTGCGGCGCTCGAACGTGTCATTGAACTCGATCCAGACAACGAAATGGCGATCAAGGGGCTCCAGGCGATGGGTGCGCCGTTGCCAAAAGGCGGGGACGAACGCCCAACCGCAGCGCCGCCGCCTCCGCCGCCCACACCCAAACCGTCAGCGCCACCCGCAGCCGCGATGACCGAGGAAGAACAATTTGCCGCTGAACTCGACAGCGCGTTCGAGGACTACGATGCTCTGCCGCGCGCAGCAGCGCCACCGCGCGCCG
>DAOTWI010000035.1:0-6387 GCA_034436075.1 Roseiflexus sp. | reverse complement strand
CGCTGAGATCGATCTCCATCTGATCCGCAACTGCCAGCGCATCCGGGCTGGCGGGGTCGTCGTCGTGTCCGAGCACTCCGGCGGACTCAACCCGAACCGCGCTGCCATGACGCAGCAGGAGACGGCGCAGCAGCGCAGCGGCAAGCGGCGCGCGCCCAGTGTCGGCAGCGCCGACGATCAGGATCAGAGACTCATGCTTCATATGTAGAACGATAGCGTGTAGTGTGCACTATTGATCAAGTGAACAGAGCGTCATCTGACTGGCAATGAATTGGCAATGCCTCCAGCGTATAATAGTGTAGGAATATAAGGATACGAAACATCGTTCATGCTTGCAAGTCGCTGTATGCACTACCAGGAAGTAGCGCCCATGCACATTCTCGTTGCTGAAGACGATGCCATGAATCGCGACATGATCGCGCGACGCATGCGCTGGGAAGGTTTCACGATCACGCTGGCGATTGATGGATTGGAAGCGCTCCACCTCGCCCGTACCGGGATGCCTGATCTCATTCTGCTCGATATGGGGCTGCCAAAGCAGAACGGCTGGGATGTCGCCCGTCAACTCAAAAATGATGAAGCGACGCGCCACATTCCGATCATCGCGCTGACCGCCTATGCAATGCCCGAAGACCGGATCAAAGGGTTGGCGTCCGGGTGCGACGCCTACGAACTCAAGCCGATTGATTTCGACCGTCTGATGCGGCGCATTCACGATCTGACATCCCGGCCCGCTTCGCCATAGCCCGGAGAACGAGCGGACGCGACTGACTGACCGATGAAGGTTTGCGTCAGGAGTGCACATCACACGTCTGCCGGGTATCTGCGTATCACATCTCAGCAAGAAATGTCACACTGGCATGAATCTCACGCTCACTCCCTATAATGGCGTCCTGCTGTCGCTTGGCATGGTTGCAATCGCCATCTCTGGCTATGCGTGGAAAAGACGGGTGACACCGGGCGCCTTGCCGTTGAGCCTCCTCGCGTTTGCCATGTTCGTCTGGTTGGTGAGTTATGCGATGGAACTGAGCAGTCAGACGCTGCCAGTGGCTTTGGGGTGGGTCAGGCTCGAGTTTGCTGGCATTGTTACGGCGCCGGTTGCCTGGCTATGGTTTGCGGCCGAGTACACCGGTTCGTGGGTCTGGCTCAATCGTCGCCGGGTGTGGCTGCTGGGCATTGTGCCGCTCACCACCATGGCGGTCATTCTGACGAACGAGGTTCACCGCCAGTTCTGGCAGTCGGTTGTTCTGATAACGGATGGTCCGTTTACAGTCTTCAATTCGACGTTTGGAGTGTGGTTTTGGGTGCATACCGCATATTCCTATCTCTGTCTGCTTTTCGGAACTTACTTCATCGTCGATTTCATTCGCCGGACTCCGGGTCTGTTTCGCGGGCAGATCGGCGCCATGCTGGTCACAGTCGCCGCCCCCTGGATCGGCAATGTCATTTATCTTTCGGGTCTGAGCCCCTGGGGGAAACTCGATCTGACGCCGTTTGTGTTTACCGTGTCGCTCACTGCGATTGCCTGGAGCGTGTTCGGTTTTCGCATCCTCGAAGTTCGCCCGATCGCGCGCGATATGGTGCTGCAAAGCATGGGCGATGGTGTGATTGCAGTCGATGAACAGGGGCGAATCATCGAGGTGAACCGTGCGGCGCAACTGGTGATCGGATTGCCCGCGTCACAGATCATCGGTCGGCACGCGCGCGAGGTGCTCGTCCAGTGGACCGACATCCTTGATCGCTACCGCGACGTGACCGAGATAGCGGAGGAGATCGAGGTGGAGGTCAACGCAACGCGGCGCTGGTTCGATGTGCGCATTTCGCCGATCTATGATGCGCGGCGGGTGTATCGCGGGCGCCTGTTCGTCTGGCGCGACGTCACCGAGGAACGTCTGATCCGCGAAGAACTGCGACGCAACAATGAGCGTCTCCTGGAGGCGCAGCGGGCATTGACCGAGGCGCGCGACGCCGCCGAGGCGGGCAGCCGCGCCAAGAGCGTCTTTCTGGCGCATATGAGCCACGAAATCCGCACGCCGCTCACGGCGATCATCGGATACTGTCAGTTGCTGGAAGCGGGGGTCGAGCGTCAGAGCCTGGCGCAGACGCGCAAAGATATCGAGGCGATTCACCTTGCTGCCGGTCACCTCCTCGACCTGGTGAGCAACGTGCTCGAAATGGCGCGGATCGAAACAGGACGGACTGATCTGCACTATGTCGCGTTCGATGTGGCGGATGTGGTGCGCGATGTCACAATGACGGTGCAGCCGTTGCTCCGGCGCAACCGTAATCGTTTGCAGGTCGAGGGTGTTGAGGAAGCAGGGGAAATGTCCGGCGATCCGACAAAGGTGCGCCAGATTCTGCTCAACCTGGTGAGTAACGCTGCCAAGTTTACAACGGACGGCGATGTGGTGGTGCGGGTCACGCACACCGGCAATAGGTCGGAATCGCGTATCCAGTTTCAGGTCTCCGACACGGGACCAGGGATTGCGCCGGATCAGATAGCGCAGTTGTTCACGCCATTTGCGATTGCCGAGCAGAATGTGGGGCGCGAGCAGCGCGGCGCAGGGCTGGGACTGGTGATCAGCCAGCACTACTGCAAGTTGATGGGCGGCGAGTTGACGATTGAGAGCGTGCCGGGGCGCGGCACAATGGCCACATTCTGGTTGCCGGTGCACGCATCGCAGGTTGCGCTGGCAGGAGTTGAGGGTTAGGGGTTGCGAGAACTGAGAACTGAGAACTGAGAACTGAGAACTGAGAACTGAGAACTGAGAACCGAGAACTGAGAACCGAAGGGTAGGGGTTAGAGATCAGGAACTCTTTCCACGTTCAACGTGCAACGTGAAACACCTTCAACCTTCAACCTTCCCACCTGCAACCTTTCCGCCTCTCTCCTCTCGCCTCTTGCCTCTTGCCTTCGTCGCATTCACTGTCCAGTCGTCTCTGCTGCGTAACGTGATCGGCTGGCAAGCCGCAGTTCTTCGACCGCCGCCAGGATCTGCGGGTCGTTCTCGAAGGTGTAGCGCCACCAGTCAACCTCGACGACGCGATCCGGTTGGACGCCTTGCCCTTCGAGCAGCGAGCCATCGGGCAGGCGGAAAACGAGTTCCGCCAGCCAGAAGCGTGAACCGTCATCGAGATCATACCCGATCAGATTTTCAGTATTGCCGGCGCTCGGCGTGCCGACCACCCGCGCCCGTCCGCGAAACTGCATTCCGGCGGCGAACATTTCGGCGGCGCTGGCGGTTTCATCGCTGGTCAGCACAATGATCGGGGTCTGATCAAGCAGCGGCAGCGTCCTGCCCGACGGTACATCAATGCCGAACGATCGCTCGCGTCCGCTGCTGCTGCCAATCGTTCCCCCATCGAGAAACAATCCAAGCGTGCGCCGCAGCATATCGAGGCGTCCCCCGCCATTGGTGCGCACGTCCAGAATAAGCCCATCGAGCGGACCGGATTGATAGAGCGATCTGATCGCATCTGAGACACGCTCGTCGAGCGCCGAGACATTGAAGGTGTCGATCAGAACCACGCCGACATCGGTTCCTGGCACGCGGCGCGCTTCGACGGTCGGAAACGCATCAGGCGGGATGACCTGGCGAATGACCGTCACATCGCGCGTGGCGCCGGCGCTGTCGATAACCCGGAGTTGCACCGGTGTTCCGGGTTGCCCGCGCACAACGCTGATCGGACCGCCGAGACCGAAGGTGACAGTGTCGCTCACGGGCACGCCATTGACGGCAATGATCAGGTCGCGCGGCTGAAGTCCTGCCTGCTCCGCCGGACCGCCGGGAGCGAGGCGGGTGATCAGAATCCCTTCCTCCAGCTCGCGGATCATGGCGCCGATGCCAGCATACGCCACGCCGCCATCGAAGCGCGCCGCTTCTTCGGCCACTTCCTGGGGCGTGTCGAAGCGTGTGTGATCATCGCCAAGCCGCCCGACCATCTCTTCGATGATCGCATAGAACTCCGCTTCCGAAGCGGCGCGGGCAATGCGCGGCTCAAACTCCCTGCGCACCGCGTTCCAATCGACCCCGCCATAGTCCTCGTACACATACCGGTCGCGCACCAGCGTCCAGACATCCTCGAAAATCGTCTGGCGCTCGTTCGCGCTGAGCGGGGCAAGCGTGGGGGTTGGAAGAAGCGGGTACGGCGTGACTGTCGGCGTTGCGGTCGGCGCTGGGGTTGGTGTTGGCGTTGCAGTAAGCGTTGGGCGTGGCGTGTCAGTTGGCGTGAGTGTCGGCAGCGGCGTCGATGTTGGCGGCGGCGCTGGCGTTGCAACAGGCATTGGACGCAACGTCACGGGCAGATTGCCGCACCCTGCCAGCGCAACCATGAGCAACACAACGATGGAGCGGAGACAACGAATCATCATGGCGTCATTGTACACGAGAAACCGTCCCTGTGCGTCTTGGTTATGATTTTTGAGACAATAATCTGGCATCGCCCGGTCGCGCCCGCGCAGGCGGGCTTCGCATCCCGTAGCCCGCGACTTCAGTCGCCGGGCTACAAGGCGGATAGCAGAGTATTTATTCAAACTCGATCAGCCGCCGGGCGGACCATCACCGGGCGATGCTGCGCGCCAGCCAGAGCATGCCTGAACCGCTGAGCGCAACGGTCAGCAACGCCATCTGGAGCGAGATCAGTTCCGCCGCCCAGCCGACAAGTGGCGCGCACACAACGAACGAAAGGTAGGTCACTGCCATAATCGCGCCAGTGACGGCGCCGCTGCTGCCGGGGGCATGGCGCGCCGCCTCGCTCAGCGCCGTTGGCACAACGCCAGCGACTCCCAGACCAGTGAGCGCAAAGGCGGCTATCGCAACCGGAACCGAATCAGGAATCAGCAGCAACAAACCGGCGATGACGACCAGCGCGCCCGATGCCAGCAACGACGTGCGGGCGCCGAACCGCGCGACGAATGGCGCATTTGCGAGCCTTCCAGCAAACATTGCTCCATTGAATAGCGCATATGCTGCACCGCCGACAAAGGCTGCTGCGCCAAGATCGCGCAGATGAATGACCGACCAGGTGTTGGCGACGCTCTCTCCCACCACGCCGAACATGCTCACGACCGCGAGTGCAAGCAAGGTGCGGCGATCGATCAACAGGCGCAGCGCCGCACCTGCTCCATTGTGCGTTGCATGGGCGGGCGCCGCAGGCGGATAGCGCACCGGCAGGGTTGCCAGCAGAGCACAGGCGCACAGTGCAGCGAGCAGCCAGAGAATGTGCGCATACGTCCATCCCATCTGCAACAGCCCGCCGGCGACCAGCGCGCCAATCACAGCGCCGCCGCTGAACCCGGCATGCATCAGATTCATGACCGGACGCTGCGTTTGTTGCTCCCAATCGAGCGTGGCGCTGTTCATTGCCATCTCGATCGCGCCGAACCCCAAACCGCTTAGCGCCAGTGCAATGGCAAAACTCCAGAGATTACTCGCGGCGGCAAGCCCGAGTGACGAGAGACCCAATATGATGAGACTGGCGATGGCAAGGCGTTTCTTGCCAACCTTCACCGTCAGCGGTCCGCCCAGGAGCAGCAACCCCATCGCTATGAGCGGCGGCAGCAGTTGTGCTGATCCGAATGCGCCTTCACTAATGCGCAATGTGCGAATGATGTCCGCCCAGAGCACCCCTTGCCCGCCAATGGTGATGCCGAAGAGAAAGAAGTAGCTCATCAGCAATGCCAGGGTGGCGCCTGGACGCCAGGCGATTGATGAGGAAGAAGTGCGGGTGAGGGTTTGCTGATCCACAGAGACTCCTGGACGCAACGACTGCGATGCCTGGTTATGATACCACAGGCATCGCAGTTGCAGCGCCAGGCGGCAGGAGCGCCCGGCGCAGGTGTGAAGGAGGTTCAACCGGGGTAGGGGCGACCCGCCTTTTGATAAGTGTTGTACGCGCAGCGACAGAGAGCGTGCGGAGGGGTTCGCCAGGGTAGGGGCGACCCGCCGGGTCGCCCCAGGGAACGATGGAACGCATCACCGCACAACCAACGGCAGCATCACCCGGAAGTACACCGGTACCGTGATCGCATTCGATGTGCCGCCGCCGGGCCCCGGGTTGAAGACCGTGACGCTTCCATCGCCAGCGGCGCTGCGTTGCGCTGCCGGGAGAGTCGCCTGGAGTTGTGTCGCACTGACGAACGTCGTTGTGAGCGGTGTTCCATTCCAGCGCACGACCGAAGTCGTAACGAAATTGCTGCCGGTGACCGTCAGAACAACATCCGTGTTCCCCACCGGTATGAGGTCTGGCGAGACGCTGCTGATCGCCGGCGCCGGGTTGCTCGCCTGAATGGTGAATGTGACCGCATTCGATGTGCCGCCGCCGGGCGCAGGGTTGAAGACCGTCACATTCGCGGTTCCAGCCGCGGCAATATCGCTGGCAGGGATG
>DAOTWI010000034.1:0-4046 GCA_034436075.1 Roseiflexus sp. | reverse complement strand
CCGACCCGGAGCGGTGCCGGTCACCTGCTGGCGGAACCGCGTGTCCTGGGCAGGGCTGGGGGGTTGGGTGTGGTTCTGGAGGCGCGGCCGCACCCGCCGGGTAGGTGACCCGGCACCACCTGGCGGAACCGCGGCGCCTGGAAACCCGCAGCGGTGACGGTCACCTCAGGAGGAATCGCTCGACTTCGGCGCGCGTTGGCAGCGCGGGGATTGCGCCCGGCTTCGTACATGTCAGCGCGCCGACGGCATTGGCGAAGATCAGCGCCTCGCGCACAATCTCACGATCAACGCGCGCGAGTGATCCCGCCCGCTCACGCTCCGGCAGCAACCGTGCAATCATTGCTGCCATGAACCCATCGCCGGCGCCGGTTGTTTCCACCACTGGCACGGAGGGCGATGGCAGTTCGATGCGATACTCGCCGTTGGTCGCAATGGCGCCGCGCGATCCCCGGCTAATCACCAGCAGTTCGACGCCTTTCGCCAGCACGGCGGCAATGCCAGCGTCAAGGTCGCGTTCGCCGGTCGCCGTTTCCCATTCCTCTTCGCTGATCTTGGCAAGGTGGCAGAAGCGGAACGAGTCGCGAATCACGGTGCGCGCCATATCGGCGTCGCGCCAGAGAGTCGGGCGATAGTTTGGATCATAGGTGATCATCAATCCGCGCGCGCGGGCAATCTCGAGTGCGCGGCGCTGCGCCGAGGCGCAGGGTTCGTCGATGAACCCGATCGAGCCGAAATGGAAACAGCGCGCCCCATCGAAGATTCGCTCGTCGATCTCGTCTGGTGCGAGGAGCATGTCGGCGCCGGGGTTGCGGTAGAAGCAGAGGTCCTTGCGCCCGTCGTCCCACACCGCCACGAACACCGCCGTCGTGCGCGCAGCGCGGTCGACCAGCAGAAAGCGGGTGTCCACCCCTTCCTTCGCCAGGCTGTCGCGCAGGTAGACGCCGAACGGATCGTCGCCGACCTTGCCGACGAACCGCGCGCTGACTCCCAGCCGTTGCAACCCGACAGCGACATTAGCAGGCGCTCCGCCAGGCGCCTTGATGAAACCGGGCACATGCGCCAGTGGCGTGTTTGGGTGAGTCGCCACGAATTCGACCAGTAACTCACCCATTGCGACGACATCAGCCATCGAACATTCCTCACATATGTACACTGCGTCTTGACTCGCGTGCATTGCGCGTTGGCTTCGAAAGGCTCAGCCAACGCGCGCTGTCGGGGTTGGGCAAGGTGAAAAAGACGGCGTCCGTGTTACTCCAGATCGACGCCCCGCTCGCCGAGACCGATCGGCAGCGGCTTGGGGCGGGTCATTACGCTGCGCAGAATGATGTGGCGCTCCTCGCGTGAAGCGTCGTGAATGGCGTGCATAATGTCGAGCACATGGTACGCCAGTTCGCCGGACGCGCGGTGCGGTCTGCCTGACCGGATGGCGGTTGCCATATCCGCCACGCCAATGCCGCGGCTATTGCGGGTGAAGCCGTGCGACAATGGTATGCTCGACCACTCACGCGCCCCTGCGCGGCGCAGCTGCACCGGTCCATCGAAGGTGTTGGGGTCGGGCGCGCTGAGGGTTCCGTGCGAGCCGTAAATCTCGATGCGTGGCAGTTGCGAACCCCAGACATCAAAACTGGTGATGATCGTCGCAACCGCGCCAGACGCAAAATCGAGCATGCCAGCAACGTGCGTCGGCGTGTTCACCGGAATCTTTGCGCCATAGTTGTGCTCACTGGTTACGGTGCGTTCTGGGAACGACGCGCGCGCCGAGCCGGTCACCCGCCGCACCGGACCAAGCAGCATACAGAGCGCCGTCAGGTAGTAGGGTCCCATATCAAACATCGGACCGCCGCCGGGCTGGTAGAAGAACGTCGGGTTCGGGTGCCAGCTTTCGGGTCCGTGGCTCATCATAAACGCCGTCGCCCCGATTGGCTCGCCGATCCAGCCATCATCGATCAGTTTGCGGCAGGTTTGCAACCCGCCGCCAAGGAAGGTATCGGGAGCGCAGCCAACGCGCAACCCCTTGCGTTCGGCGAGGTCGAGCAGCGCGCGCGCCTCATCGCGGGTGACAGCGAGCGGCTTCTCGTTGTAGACGTGCTTGCCAGCGTTCAATGCTGCAAGCGCCACCGAACCGTGGGCATCGGGGGTCGTCAGGTTGATGACGATCTCGATGTCGGGATCCGCCAGCAACTCTTCGACGCTGCACGCTTTCGGGACATTGTACTCCGCCGCGCGCGCCTGCGCCCGATCCGGGTCGATGTCTGCCACTGCAACAACATTGATCGCGTCGAAGCGTTTGCCGTTTTCCAGGTAAATGCCGCTGATGTTGCCACAGCCAATAATGCCGACGTTGGCGGGGGTGATCATGATAGTTCCTCGGTGAAACAGATTCAGCAAATGAGCGAATGAACCATCGCGGGTTGTGTTGAATGTTCAACGTTGAACGTTCAACGTTCAACGTTCGCTCCGGCTTGCCCAGAGCATGCCGCGCCGCACCAGTTCGCGCGCCTCGGGAACGTCGAAGTCGCGCGCCACGTGCCCCAGCGAGCAGTAAGAGATGCGCCCTTTGCCCCACATGCGCGTCCAGACGACCGGCATCACCACGCCTTCGATCCAGGGGCAGTATTCGCCGCTGAATGTGGTCGTAGCCAGGACATTGTTGCTGGGATCGACGTGCATGTAGTACTGTTCGGAGTGCATGCGAAAATCGTTCAAACCGGCGGTGATCGGATGGTCGTGGTTGATGATATTCACGGTATAGTCAATGATATTGCCGGGATGTGCAACCCATTGTCCTCCGACCATGAACTGATAGTCGGTGCTCTGGCGGAATGCGTCCGCCATGCCGCCATGCCAGCCGGCAAAGCCGACGCCGCTGGCAATGGCGTCGAGCAACCCTTTTTCCTGCTCACGGGTGATCGTTGCCATCGTGTAGACCTGAACAATGAGGCTGAACGCATGCATGCGTTCACGGTCGAGATACGAGTCGAGCGTGTCGCTGATCGTCACCTCGTACCCTTCCGCCCGCAGCAGCGGTGCAAAGATGTCGATGCACTGCCGCGGCTCGTGCCCTTCCCAGCCGCCCCAGACAAACAACGCCGATTTCATGGCGAACCTCTTCATCGTTGATCCAGATTGTGCGCTCATCATAGCATAAGTTGACAGGAGGTACGCGGTGGCGCGTTTTCTGGCTGCGCCAGAGCCTGTGGCAGTGTGGCGCTCCCAATGAAGGCGGCGGGGTGCAGCGGCATGCCGCCGCACCCCATTACAAAAGAGGACAAGTATCGCTATTACGGAATGGACGACTCTCCTGCGGCGGCGGGGGCATGCTCCCGCTGGAGCGCGCTCTCGAACGCCTGGATCAGCGTCTGCACCGCCGTCGTCACCGGCAGCGTCCCCTCGACGACCGCCTGTTCGATGGCGGGCAGTCGCTCCTGCACGATGGGGTGCCCGAAGAAGCGGGAGCGCAGGTGGTCTTCGATCAGGGTGTAGACCCAATCACGCGCCTGATCGCGGCGTCGCGCGGCAAACACGCCCGATGCCGTCGTTTCGTCGCGGAAGCGTTCGATCTCGCGCCAGATGTCCGCGATCCCCTCGCCAGTCTGCGCCGAGCAGATGTAGGCGCGCGGACGCCACCCTTCCGTGGCGGGCGTCAGGTAGCGCAGCGCGTGGGTATATTCCGCCTGCGCCGCCATGGCGCGCGGGCGGTTGTCGCCGTCGGCTTTGGTGATCAGCAGGGCATCCGCCAGTTCGATGATCCCTTTTTTGATCCCCTGCAATTCGTCGCCAGCGCCCGCCAGCATGAGGAGCAGGAAGAAATCGACCATCCCGCGCACTGCGACCTCGCTCTGACCGACGCCGACGGTTTCGACCAGCACGATGTCAAACCCGGCTGCTTCGCAGAGGAGCAGCGTTTCCCGGCTTTTGCGCGCCACGCCGCCAAGGCTGCCGCCCGTCGGCGATGGGCGAATGTAGGCGTTGGGGTGGCGCGACAGGCGCTCCATGCGCGTTTTGTCGCCGAGGATGCTGCCGCGCGAGATGCTGCTCGACGGATC
>DAOTWI010000033.1:0-2605 GCA_034436075.1 Roseiflexus sp. | reverse complement strand
GATCCGTCGCCGGCGCGGGCGCGTCACGCTCGGCAGGGCGCTGCTGAGCGCCTGAAACGTCTGGAACATCTCGGTGAAACTGCCGCCGCGCAATTCCATCGCGCGCCGGTAGTCACCCGCGTCAATCGCCGCTGCCACCTGTTGCGTCTGCTCAACGCAATACATGAGCGGCTGGCGCGTAATGCGATTGTAGCGCATCCCGATCAGTTGCGGCTCGCTTTCGGGCGTGGCGCTCAACAATTCATCAACGGCGGCGTACCCGACGAGCGTGCTCATCCAGCGGTCGAAGGCGCTTGGCGTGCCGCCGCGCTGCACGTGCCCCAGGATCGTCACGCGCGCATCTTCCTCCAGCCGCTCCTCCAGCACGCGCCGCACATCGCCCGACGTAATCGGTTTCCCCTCCCGGTCGCGCGCGCCTTCCGCGACCACCACGATGCTCTCGCGACGACCAGCGGCGCGACCCGCGCGAAGGAGTGCGCACATGCGCTCCTCCCATCCCGGCTCAGGCGGATTTTCAGGAATGAGCACATAGTCGGCGCCGCCAGCGATCGCGCCCATCAGCGCCAGGTACCCGCAGTGGCGTCCCATCACCTCCACGACGAACGTGCGCTGATGGCTGGCTGCCGTGCTGACAAGCGCATCAATCGCGGCAGTGATCCGGTGCAGCGCCGAGTCCGCGCCGATCGTCATGTCGGTGCCATAGAAATCGTTATCGATCGAGCCAACCAGCCCGACCAGCGCCAGGAACGGATAGTGCGCAGCCGTTTCGCGCGACAGTCTGCCGGTTTCGACCAGTTCCGCCAGAAGACTGGGCCATTCGCGGCGGAAGGCGTCAGCGCCGGTCAGGCTTCCATCACCGCCGATGACCACCAGGCGGTTGATCCCGCGCTCGATCAAATTGGCAGCCGCCTGGAGACGCCCTTCACGGGTGCGAAACTCGCGGCTGCGCGCCGTCCCGATGATTGTTCCGCCACGATGCATAATGCCGCCGACATCATCCCAACCGAGTGAACGGATGTGGTTGCCGCCCTCCACCATGCCGCGGTACCCTTCGTAAATCGCATACACCGGCACATTGCGACTCAGCGCAGTGCGCACGACCGCGCGCAGGGCGGCGTTCATACCCTGCGCATCGCCGCCGCTGGTCAGTACGCCGATGCCTTTGGACTGCGTCATCCGATCGCTCCTTCCATCGCTGTGCGAAGCGGGGCATCCGGGGATGCCCGCACGCTCTCCACTCCCCGCCGCGTATGATACCAGCCTTTTGCTGTTGTGCGACTCGGACCCTGAGCGGACGACTCTTTACTGCGAAGATATGGGTGTTGTGGTATGATGCAGGTTAAAAAGAGGTGCTGGGAGCGCATCTCGTATCAATGATGAGCGAGAGGAGCAGAGCGATGGCGCCAATTCTTGTCATGGGGCTGGGGAATGTTATCCTGAGCGATGAGGGGTTGGGCGTGCATGCGTTGCAGCGCCTGACGGAACGCTATGCGCTGCCCGACGAGGTCGAAGTGATCGATGCCGGTGCGCTAGGGCTGTCATTGCTCGCCTTTCTCGACGGTGTTGAAGACGTGCTGATCATCGACGCCGTGCACAGCGGCGGGCGATCAGGAACGCTCGTGCGGCTCGAAGGGGAAGAGATTGCGCGCGCCGAAGCCATGCACCTGTTGCCGCAGGACGTTCGCCTGCACGAACTGATCGCCCTGCACGGGATGGAAGGGTCGTCGCCGCAGCGCCTGGTGCTGTGGGGAATGAAACCGGAAGCCTCGGAACCAGGGCTGGAGTTGACCCCTGAATGCGAAGCGCGGCTCGACGCGCTGGTCGAGGCGGTTGTGCAGGAACTCCGCTCGTGGGGAGTTGATGTGCAACCGATCCAGGAGTGTCAGACTGGTTAGGAGAATGGCGCCGCCGGTTTCATCCAGTCGGGCGGGGGACCGCCGTCGCAGATCGCCAGTAACTCATCGATCGACTCATTGACTGAGATCGCCCCCGCCTGCACTGGTTCGCGGTAGCGCGCCACCCAGGTATAGATGCGGGGCCAGCCGGTGAGAAACTCGTCGTACACCAGCCGCGCCACCGGCCCGCTCGTTTCGAGATACCCTGTTGCAATGAAATCATAATCGGCGCGTTCACGGTCGTAGGGTATCCGCACGATCTCGGCGCGCCAGGCGCTGTCGCGCCACTCCATCCGCCCGTAACAGGCGCGCGTGTCGCCATCGAACGGCAACCCCACCGAACCGACATTCACTACCAGCGTCGAGTCGAGCCGCCGGATGAGCGGGCGATGGGTGTGCCCGACGACGATCAGCGGGCATGGCGGGGCGATCTGCTCGCGCAGTTCATCATCCGGCGTCGTCGCCAGCACATTGTCGCGATTGTGACGCATCGAGGCGTGCACAATGCGCGCCTCGCCGCCAGCTGGATCGTGCAGGCGCACGATCTCCGGCATCGTTTCGAGGTCCGCCGCCGCAGCGCCAAGTTGCTCCGCCGTCCAGCGCACATTGCGCCGAACTGCGCCCTCGATGCCGGGACGGTCGGTCGGATCGTGGACGACAGAGATGACATAATCTTCGTGATTACCGCGGATCAGGCGCCAGCCGCTATC
>DAOTWI010000032.1:0-1613 GCA_034436075.1 Roseiflexus sp. | reverse complement strand
CGCCGCGCGGGAGCTGGCCGGTCAGGATGGCGCGGCGCAGGCGCTCATACACCTGCTGAAAGAGCGGCGTTGTCAGCGCCGGGTTAAGCGCCGGCAGATCAAGGCGCTGGGAACGCGACAAGATGATTTTCCTTCCATCATAAGTGGTCTTGCTACTATAGCAATGATTGGCACTACTGTCAAGGCCACTTGCTCGCTATACTGCTTCCACTGGGGCCGGAGTGGCCCGAGGATGATTGAGGAGGACAGACATGCCACGGTATATTGGAATCGGGCAATACTGTTATGCCAATAGCGCCGCAATGCTGCTCGACACGATTGGGGAAACGGTTGACCCGGCGCTGATTGAGGCGCTGACCGGCGTTGGCCTGGGCGCGGTGCTGATGCAGCGCCGCAAGCTGCTGTTCAGCCTGGGCGCGCCGGATTCGGGCCTTTCGCATGCGTTGACCATGCTTGGATTTCGTTTTGTGGAACGCGCCGGGCGCGATGGCGACCCGCCATGGGAGGCGTTACAGGCAGAGCTTGCCCATGGCCCGGCGCTGCTTGGCCCGCTTGACATGGGCCACCTGGCATATATGCCAAATGCCGCCGGGCTTGGCGGCGCGGACCATTATGCGCTGGCGTATGCCATGGATGATGAGCAGGTATTTGTGCACGACCCTGGCGGGTACCCCTATGTTCCGATTGCGCGTGATGCGCTGGAGCGCGCATGGCGGGCGACCCGCGTGACCTATCGCCGCGGCGCCTATCGTTTCTGGTGCCGCCCTGAACGTGAACGAGCGGTCGATAACGCGGAGTTGTTCACCCAGGCGGTGGCGTCGTTTGAGGCGATTTATGCCGGCGCGGCGGAATGGGCCGAACGTGAGCGCTTCCCCATTGGAGCCGACGCTATTCGCGCCTTCGCGAAACATGCGCGCGGCGGGGCGATTACTGAGGCTGAGCGCGGTTTTATGGTCTTCTTCTCACTGGCGCTTGGCGCCAAACGCGCGCACGACTTTGCCCGGTTCTTTGCGCCCCACCAGGCGGCGCTGGCCGTACTGAAAACGCAGCAGGCGGAACTGTTTGGCCGCGCCCATGCAGCTGCGGTGGCGCAGAACTGGATGGGACTGGCCGAGGCGCTGGATGAACTGGCGGATGTTGAGGAATCATTCCGTGCGACGCTTGCCGAGACAGCGGGAGTTCTGGCGGGGAGGGTCGCATGAGTGAGCAGCATATTGTGGTACGCGGCGCGGCGCAGCATAATCTGCGCCATGTCGATCTTGCCATCCCGCGAGGTAAGCTGGTGGTGGTGACTGGTGTGAGCGGCAGCGGTAAATCATCACTCTGTTTTGATGTTATTTATGCCGCGGCGCAACGTCGTTTTGTGGAGAGCCTGTCGGTTCGGGCGCGGTCGCTGGTGGATCAGCTCCCCAAACCCCAGGTTGCGTCGGTGAGCGGGTTGCCGCCGGCGATCGCGATTGCCCAGGAGGCTGGCTTCCCCAACCCGCGCGCCACGGTTGGCAGCGTTACCGAGGTGAGCGACTATCTGCGGGTGCTGTTTGGCAGTGTTGGCGTGGCGCACTGCCCACGCTGCCAGCGCGCCATCCAGCCGCGTACCGCCAGCCAGATTGCCC
>DAOTWI010000031.1:0-2218 GCA_034436075.1 Roseiflexus sp. | reverse complement strand
CCACGAAGGGCACGAAGGGCACGAAGCGACTATGCCTGCGATCCCTGCCACGTGCCTCTCACCTCTTGCCTCTCACCTCTTGCCTCTCACCTCTTGCCTCTTGCCTCGCGCCCTGAACAGACAGCCCCTCGTGGCGTTGAGGAACCGCAAGGGGCTGTTTGCACGCGCCCATTCCTATGGCGCGCCAGAGGGCTACCAGCGCCGGGCGCGCTCGCGCACTGCCTGGCAACGGACACACAGCGTCGCATACGGGAGCGCCTCCAGTCGCTCGAGCGGGATCGATTCACCGCAATCGGCGCAGATTCCATACGTCCCTTCGTCGAGGCGACGCAGTGCGGCATTGACCTGCTCGAGAAGATCGCGCGCATTGCTGCGCAGGGCGAGGTCGCGTTCGCGCACCAGCGTTTCCATCATCTCTTCGGCAACCACGTTTCCAATTCCGGCGCTCTCCTCGCGACTGGCGCGTTCACGCTCCAGCGCGGCGATCTCGGCGAGTAACGCATCACGCTCCGCTTCGAGTCGCTCTCGTTGTGCTGCGAAGATCGTCGTCGATGGCATCTTCGCCGCTCCTTTCTCGCCAACAACAAGACAGGTTCGGCAGCATCTTCCGCCGCACCTGCACCCAAGACCCGCTTCCATACACGCCAATGGCGCGTATGATCCTTTTTGCACACCGTTATTATACCACGTTGCGGGATCAAACGCGGTTACGCTGTGTCCACTGAGCGATAACCGCCAATGCCGCCAGGAGTAAACGTCTCGCCCAGGCTGTGCAGCAGCGTCGCCACGATGAGCAACTCACCGCGCAACACATCGCGCAGCGCCTCCGAACTTCGCTGCCCCCACAGATCGCTCAAGTCGGTCACATTCGTGCCAACAATCTGGATATAGACAGGCGACGGTTTATCGTCGATGCGGTATCCCCGGCGTATTTCGACGGCAATATAGTCCGACGGCGGCGGGAGGTCCGGCGCGACTCGCCGCAATGCTGCGCGCACTGCGGCATTGAATGCGCGGATCAACTCGGCATCGCTGCGATCAAATGAGCGAATATCGACGGTGTAGGTCCATGCCAGTTCGAGCGGACCGGGGGCGATCTCGCGCCCTTCCGAATACAGTTGGTGCGCCGCCGTCCAGATCAGGTTGAGTTCGACCCATGGCGGCGACCATCCCTCGCCGATCGGTTCGGGATGTTCGGGGAAGAGTTCAGCGCGGTAGGTGCGATCCAGCGTCTCCGGCTGGATGCTCTCGATAACCGCATGCTCGTGCAGACCGGCGATCAGCCAGGCTTCTTCCAGGCCCGCCGCAAGTTCTTCGTAACTGATCAATGCCATCTCCCGTGCTGTCAGGCGTCTTGTAGAAAGATCAACCAGACATTGGACAATCTCGTGATCGGCGTTGGCTGAGCCTGTCGAAGCCAACGCCAACCGCTCCATAGGTGCGAGCGCGTTTGCCCAGGTTTAGAGTGATCTTCCTAATTATTTGCATATTGTACTGCCAGGCATTCTATACGACAAGCGGCGTTCCATGACCGCAAAAGCAGCATTTGCGCCTTTTCAAATAATCCGCTGGCGTGTTACAATAATGACACAGAGCAGTTGTTTGGTATCAGTGCGATGCAGAGGGGAAAACGCATATGAGCAATGAACAGAACAGGCGTCGCCGCCGGGCGACCTATGTCTGGAAGCCTGACATGATCCGTGCGTTGCGCGAACATATGGATATGACCCAGCGCGAGCTTGCCGACCTGCTGGAAGTGCGGCAGCAAACGATCAGCGAGTGGGAAACCGGTCTGCATACGCCGCATCGCTCGACCCAGAAAACGTTGAGCATGGTGGCGGAACGCGCTGGCTTCCCGTATCTGCCGCAAACCTCCGAACCCTCCGCCGATGGCGATGGCGCGCAACATAATGGCGAAGAGACCACCGAGCGCGTCGATGCCGGTACGGCGGGCGTCAGCGGCGCTTGACATTTACACGTTTTCGTGTTAGAATAAGGCAACAGCGAAGGGCGCCGTTGAAGCGTCCTTCTTTTCCGCCAGATATACACGAAAACGTGTGGAGTTGCCATGCCGCGTCATCTTTTTCTGCCGTGCGATCGTCTCCGCGCCCAGTACGAGGCGGGCGCCACCACCATCACGCTGGCGCGTCTCTATCATTGCAACCCGGTCACCATTGCGCGGCGCCTGCGGCAGTGCGGCGTGGCGCTGCGCAGCGGG
>DAOTWI010000030.1:0-3511 GCA_034436075.1 Roseiflexus sp. | reverse complement strand
AGCGCCGGTGGCGGAATGACCGCCATCCCATCCGCTGGGAGGTGTCCGACCGCGACGGACCCCGTTGGTCGGCGGCGCAACGCCATCGGCACGCCCTGGCGGGGACCGCCATGGGTCGGCGGGCTGCCTCGTGGCCAGCCCGTTGGAATGCGCCAAAACGCTATGGTGCTCATATGTTCTGTCCGTCCTTAAACGCTTGCGGGGGGTGGGGGGCGCAGGTCCCATCAGGGGCGATTTCAATCGCTGGCACCCGCTTAATTGCGTCCACCCTGATCATCTGCTAATATCAGATGTTGCCTGATAAAGACGCCGGAGATCATCCACTGTGGTCTCTCATAGAGCGATCAGCCAAAACCTGGATCATCACGCCTGCACCTGTGAAGCGGTTGGCGCGGGCTTCGACAGGCGCAGCACACGCCGATCACGAGGCTATCAATGGGCGCGAGGGTGGTCGCTA
This sequence comes from Roseiflexus sp., assembly GCA_034436075.1. Lineage (GTDB taxonomy): Bacteria > Chloroflexota > Chloroflexia > Chloroflexales > Roseiflexaceae > Roseiflexus. The sequence goes on along the minus strand of DAOTWI010000030.1, from coordinate 3,054 downwards.
TCAGGATGATCTTCCTCTCAGACGCGGTGACGTTAGCGTTCAGGAGATCAATCGATGCACACCAGTGACCCATCGTCCGCCCATCAACGTCCACGTATATGGACTGATATTCGCCTGTTGCCGGAAGCAGCCGCGTTGCTGGAGGCGCACGCTGAGGTGGCGGCCGGCGGCGACCCCGCAACGTTCCCTGGCAGCGCAGCGGCGATTATCAGCGCGCTGGTCAATGCCGACGGCGCGTGGATGGACCGGGCAGGCTCGACCCTGCTGGCAATTGCTCGCCCCGGCATCGGGGTGGATAACATTGACATTGCGGCGGCGACCGAACGCGGCATTCTGGTGATCAACACTCCCGACGGTCCAACCGAGAGCACGGCGGAGCATGCCGTGGCATTGCTGCTGGCGCTGGCGAAACAGGTTGTTGCCGCCGATCGCCGTTTTCACGCTGACGGATGGAGCGCCGCGCGGTTGCGCGGCATCGAGTTGCGCAGCAAAACGCTGGGGATTGTCGGTCTGGGGCGTATTGGGCGGCGTGTGGCGCAGATCTGCCGCCATGGGTTGGAGATGCGCGTGGCGGCATACGACCCGCTCGCGCCGGTTGATGCCTTTGCGGCGCTGGATGTCGTGCGCGTCGAAACGCTCGACGATCTCCTGCCGCAGTCGCAGTTTCTGACCTTGCACTGTGCGCTGACGCCAGCAACGCGCGGTCTGATCGGTGCGCGGGAACTGGCGTTGCTGCCGCAGGGCGCCTTTCTCATCAACGTCAGTCGTGGCGCGGTGATCGATCAGGAGGCGCTGATCAATGCCCTGTCCACTGGCCGGCTGGCAGGCGCCGGGCTCGATGTCTTTGACCCGGAACCGCTCCCCGATGGACACTCGCTTCTGAAGTTGCCAAATGTCATCCTCACGCCGCACATCGCGTCGTTTACCGGGGAGGGCGTGTGCGTCATGCACCATGGCGCCGCGGAACAGATCGTTCATCTGCTGCGCGGCGAACGTCCGCCGCACATCGTCAATCCTGAAGCCCTGCCCGGACGCATGGCGGAGATGAAACTATGACAGCCAACCCTCTATCGTTCCAGCTGATCGCTCTTGATCTCGACGGCACCGTTATCGACCATGATCTGCGCATTCATGCCGAGGTGCGCGAAACGATCGCCGCGGTGCAGGCGCGCGGCATCCACGTGACGCTGGCGACGGGGCGCGTGTTTGGCGCCGCGCTGCCGTTCGCGCGCGAACTCGATATTCGTGCGCCGATCATCTGTTCTCAGGGAGCGCTGGTGCGTCACCCGCGAACGGGCGATACGCTCTATCAGGCGTCCATGCCCGCCGATCTGGCGTCGGCGGCAGTGCGCGAACTTCTCGATGCCGGCATCTTCGTGATCGCCTACATTGGTGATATTCACCACATTGCAGCGCGTCGAACGGAACTCGATTCGTACCTGGCCTTCCATCCCGAAGGGGCGGAGATCGTCGTCTCCCCCGATCTGGATCGCCTGGTTGCACACGTGCCGCCAACCAAACTGTTGTTTGTCGCCGAGCCGCCGGTGGTCGAGCGCGAACTGGCGCGTCTGAGCGCCAGATTCGGCAGTGCGCTGGCAATCTTCCGCTCGCACGCCATCTTTGGCGAACTGACTGCGCCCCATATCAGCAAAGGGAATGCGCTGGCGGCGCTGGCGCAGGCGCTGGGAGCGCCGCAGGAAGCAGTGATGGCGATTGGCGATCAGGAGAACGACATTTCGATGATCACCTGGGCAGGGCTGGGGTTGGCGATGGGGAATGCGACACCGGCGGTGCGTGCGCAGGCGCACGCCGTGCTGCCGCCGGTCAGCGAGGCGGGCGTTGCCCACGCGCTGCGGCGTTACGTTCTAAATTGCGCGTCCTGACCCTATCCGCTATAATGTCGGGCGTTTTCATGCAAGAAGAAAGGCTGGCGCCGCAATTGCGACGCCAGCCTGAGCGGTCAGCGGAATTACCGTTCAGCGCGCTCGATACATCGTGCGCAGGCATTTGGTGCACACCTTGATCTGCACTTTCTCACCATCGACCAGTATCGTCGTCTTCTGCACATTCGGCTTGAAGGTGCGATTGGTCTTCGGCGCGCGCCGCGCCCAGCCGCCCGACGCCTGGTGCCGGATGTTGCGCCCGAAACTGACGCTCTTGCTACACACCATACATTTCGCCATATTAGCCTGCTCCTCTGGCTGTGCCAGGAATATCACCGCGTTGTCGGCACACTAGCCGGAAACTATACCATATTCCGATGGATGGCGCAACTGGAAAGCGTAAGACATGAAAGAACCAGCCACAATCAGCAACATGCCCGCCGGTCGCGTGCTTGTCGCACCGCGCGCCATTGCGTCGATTGCCGCCGCCGCAGCGCTGCGAGTCGAAGGCGTCGCCGGTTTGACCGACCCGCAGGGTCCGCCGATCATCCTGCCGCCAGGCGAAGCGCGCCGCGGCGTTGACGTTCATGTGCATCAAAACGACCTTGTTGTCGATGTGTATCTGATCGTCCAGGCAGGCAAGCCCATCGCCGATGTGGCGCACGCCGCACAATCGGCGGTGCGCGCTGCGCTGTCGTTCGCGCTCGACCTTCCCAAACCGACCGTCAACATTCGCGTGCAAGGGGTGGGAGGGCGTTCATGACCGGCGCGTGGAATGGCGAGCATCTGCTGGAAGCGTTGCGCGCAGCGTCGCGTGATCTGGAGCGTCATGCCGCATCGCTCAATGCGCTGAACGTCTTCCCTGTTCCCGACGGCGACACCGGGACGAACATGGCGCTGACGCTCAGCAGCGCATTGCGTGACATTACGCCGCACCCCTCGTGCAGCGTGGTGGCGGAACGGGTGGGCTACTGGGCGACCATGCGCGGGCGCGGCAATTCGGGCATTATTCTGTCGCAGATTTTGCGCGGCGTCGCGGTTGCGCTTGCCGGGCATCACCTGATGAGCGGGCGTGAACTGGCGGTTGCGCTGGCGCATGGCAGCGCGCGCGCCTACGAAGCGGTGCTGCGTCCGGTCGAAGGGACGATGCTGACAGTCATCCGCTGCGCTG